>NZ_MEIH01000131.1:0-2318 GCF_001723155.1 Haladaptatus sp. W1 | reverse complement strand
GGTTCTCCGTCCACCGTTTGACCGTCGAACTGGCGTGCGGGCCGTCGTCCACCGTCCCGAACCACGCGAAGTCGAAGTCCGTCTGCTGGGCGACTCGGCAGAACGTCGTGAGACCCTTGCGCTCGAAGACGTTCCCCAGTGCGAAGACGACCATGCCGTCCAAATCGTACCGCGCGCGGTACTCATCGCGGAAGGATTCGAACCCGGCGAGCGATTCTGCGTCCACGCCGTTCGAGATGGGGTGAATCGGCGCGTCCACGGGATACCGTTCGAGGACGGATTTCGTGTACTCGCTGGGACAGAGCACGAGGTCGGCCTGCGAGTAGAACCACTTCAGATACCGACCGAGCGGGCGCGCGACGAGGCTCGACCCGCGGAAACTCTCCGCGAAGTCCTCGCTCGTGACGTGCGAATGGAGGACGAGCGGGATATCGTTCCGTTTCGCGTGGCGCGCGACCGCGACTGAACCCGGCCCGATGACGTTGCAATGTGCCACGTCGAAGTCGGCGAAGAAACGACCCCCTACCGCCCCGGACAGCAGCGCGCGACCCGGCGTTTCCCCTCCCACGGCGACGTGATCACGTCCACGTCGGTTTCCGCTAACGCCTTGCGCTGTTGCTTCGTGGAGGTACCGATGCCGCTCCGGCCAGCCGGGATTCGAGTTCGAGGTAGTTGAGTACGCGCACTGCGGGGAAATGGCATAGCGCCCAATTACTCCTTTCGGAAAGGACTCATTGAACGACCGCAAAGTATTTGTTCCCATACGAGCATGACTCGCATGGGGCAATACAGGAACGATTTCTATCCTTGTCCTGTCTCGCCCCGGAAACCCCCACCCCCCCATTCCGAATGACAGTAGCTCAAGAGCGAATAGAGCGTCTCGAAGTACTTGCACGGGACGCCACCGCAGAGTGTAACGACGACCGAGCGCGGGAGTACGTCCGCCTCGCCAGACGAATCGCCGAGCGACACCGCCTTTCGCTCCCACAGCAGTTCAAACGATTCACGTGTGATGCCTGCGACGCCTATCTTCGTCCCGGAAAGAACGCACGGGTCCGACTACAGGACGGCCACGTCGTCATTACGTGTGACTGTGGCAATCAGGCGCGCTATCCCTACGACTGACCCGCACAGCTCCGTTCTCCGCGTTTTTGATTTCGACACGTCTCCCGTCGGAAAGCAGCCATTACGAACCGAATTACCGACCGTAGGAACCCCCTACTGGCGTGTTTTCGCCATCTTCGGCAGGTCTCGTCTCCTCTCGACGGTCCGTCCGGTTCGTCGTTCGCGCAGACGAAACTACCAAGTCTCGCGCCATATCACTGTCACCTATGAGCGGACAACGGTGGACGGACATGATAGTGGGGGACAGGATGGCGGTCGATAGGGAGTTCGCACAGGAAGTCGCCGACTCCAATTCTCGCGCCAGGAATGGGGACTGGTGATGACCGCGGTTGAGTTCGACATCGAACACCCCGAGGACGACGAGCGCGCGAAGCTCGTCGCCGACACGAGCAAGGTGAAACAGGTGATGCCGAGATGGAGAACATCCAGTCGCAGATGAACTCCATGACGGGCAAGTCGTCCAAGAAGGAAGGACGGGGCGTCTTCGGGTCGGTCAAGCTCAGCGGCGTGTCGACGTAGCAGGTGTTGACGTCCGGACTCGCCAGTTCGCCGACGTCCGTGTCGCCATCGGCTTCGCCTTCGGCTATCGCTCGAACGACGTCCGTGACGGTGACGATTCCTTCGAGTTCGCCATCGACGACGGGGACGCGGCGGGTTCGTTCGTCCAACATCAATTTAGCGACGTCTTCGACGGACGCGTCCTGCGTCGTCGTAACGAGCGAAAACGAGTATCGATTTTTCTCGACGCGTCGAGGACGACCAGTACCAACACACAAACCCGTGGCGTGCGAACGATACCGCGACTGCAATGGACGACCACACACGCGACCCGACCGCCGACCGCCACCGACCGGCCGAATCCCGTCGGGGTGGCTCCGGAGCGAGACTGCTGGGAACACGGGACGCTTCGAACGGCGGTGATTCACGGCGTCCGACTGTTCAACGCCGGGGAGTTCCACGAGAGCCACGACTGCTTCGAGGACGAGTGGTACAACTACGGCAACGGGTCGGTCGAGAGCGCGTTCCTCCACGGAATGGTGCAGGTCGCGGCGGGCGCGTACAAGCACTTCGACTTCGAGGACGACGGCGGCATGCGCTCGCTCTTCGAAACCGCGCTTCAGTACCTCCACGGCGTTCCGAGCGACTTCTACGGCGTGAACGTCACCGACGTTCGAACGAAGATGACGAACGCG
>NZ_MEIH01000130.1:0-3076 GCF_001723155.1 Haladaptatus sp. W1 | reverse complement strand
GAACGACAGGTACACCGAGTAGAGGATGGGATAGAACATGAACGCCGAGAACAGAAACAGCCCCGGCAGTACCAGTAGTAGGGGCAGGTCGTCCCGGTCGAACACGGGGTTTTCCAGCGCTTGCGCGCCGCGTGTGAACGTCGAGCGAATACTCATTGCGAGGCCTTATTCCCAGTTCTGCTTGATGGTCGTTTCCGCCTCTTCGAAGGCCGGTTTGGCGTCCTGCTTGCCTTTGAGCACCTTGAGGAAGGCGTTTTTCACGGGGTCCCACACCTTGTTCATGTGCGGGGCGGTCGGCATGGGTTCACCCATAGTGACGGATTCGGAGAAGCCTTTGACCGCGGCCGGGAGGTCGTCGCTTCCCGCGAGATCCTTGTGGACCGGGATGAAGCCGTGGTCCTCGGCGAGTCCGAGGAGAGGTCGGTGTTCGTGGTGTGCCACTCGGCGAACTTCCGACCGGCCGTGGCGTTCTTGCCACCCTCGTTCATTTTCTTGGCGAAGTACCACATCTTGACGCCGGTGCTGTCGTCACCGGATACGGATTGAAGGATACCAAAAGTGCGATGGAAGCCAGTGGTAAACCACAGCGCATTCAACCTGACCTGGCCGACGTCAACGCGCTGTATGGTGACGAACGCTCGTCGTCGCAATAAGGCGTAGTACAAATCAGGACGCGTTTACGCGTTTTTCTCGTTTTCTGGTCGGGATGAGCTCTCCCACTCCTCTGTCGACCGAAGCACCGTCCCTGACCGGTCTCCCGTTGGTTGCCCATCTTCGACCGCTATTGTTCCGTTAACGAGGACATATTGCATGCCATCAGCCAACTGCAATGGATTTTCGTACGTTCCATTCTCTTGTACCGTCTTGAGGTCAAAGGCCACGAGGTCGGCGTGATAGTCTTCAGCCACGCGTCCCCGGTCTGAAAGGCCAAGTACTGCCGCCGCATGCCCCACTGGCTTTGTACACGGCAGTCTCAATCGACATCACTTCACGCTCTCTGACATACCGTTCGAGGATTCGAGCAAACGTTCCGATTGCCCGGGGATGGGGTTTTCCGCCGAAGATACCATCCGAACAGATGGTTCCTCGTTCATCAGCGAGGAACCGTTCGATATCTTCTTCAGCCATAATGAAGTCCGCCATCGTTACATCGAGGTCTTCTTCGACGAGTAAGTCGCACATCGCGTCGATTGGATCGAGATCGCGTTGGGCTGCAATCGAGTCAACCGTTTCGCCGACGTCCTGCCCACTGGCTGTATGGGTGATGAGAATGTTCTCCCACGTGCCCGCGGCCCGTGCAAGGTTTTCCCACTCGCCGTTGGATTCGATATCGGTGCGGATTTGCTCACGGATCTCGTGGTCTTGTAAACGGTCGAGAATATCTGACGAGTTCCCCTCTCGTGCCCAGGGGGGAAGTAACGCAGTGAGCATCGTTGATCCAGCAGTGTATGGATACTGGTCGAACGTTAACTTCAAGACCGCGTTCATTGGCAGCATCGAGAAGGTCGATGATTGCTTCCGACTTGCCCCAATTGGCTTTTCCACCGACTTTGAGATGTGAAATATGTGGCTGACAGCCGCGCCATTTCGAGGTCTCCTCGACCGGCCCGACGACGACGTAGAAGAAGGCGACCGTTCCGACGACCGGGATCAGTTGGAAAACGGGTTGTAAGGTCGTGTTTAGCAGGGCGGCGAACCCGGCGAACAGCACGCCCAGAAGGAATGTCACCGCCAGCGGCGCGAGGGGTTCGCGCTGCACGTCGTCGCCGTACCAGATGAGCGCGGCGAGCACGAACGCCGGGATGACCGACAGGAACGTCAACACGCCAAGCGCCGGTTGCAGGAAGAGGATGAACCCGGTCGCGGCGAGTTGCGCGACGAACAGCAACACCGCGAGCGCGACGAACACCCGCCGCCAGTTGTCCGTGAGGCCGCGGTAGATGGCCACCGCCGCCCGGTCGGTTCGCGTGCGTTCCTCCCACGTCGTCACGTCGTAGAGGTCCTCCTCCCCAAGCGATATCTCTATCACGTCGTCCTCGCTCCCACCCATACACCGTACACGTGACGGTTCGTCATAACGATTGGTGGCGAAACGGGTCCGCACGGACGAACGAGCCCACCAGTTTTATTCTCGCGCTCGTCGTCCCACGTTGCCATGGCACTCCTCTCGATCGAAGAAACCGACGTGCCGACGCAACCGTCCGAAACCGGACGGGAGGGCGTGAAGATGGTCGCGCTTTGGATACTGCTCGTCGTCGTGTTTTTCATCCTCACGAGAGGGAGACGCGGGCGTCGACGGTAGGCCCCACGCCCGTTTCGACGGGACAGAACTTTAGCCGCTCCGAACGTCTTCACGCTTCGACAGCGAGACCGGGACGGGAACGAAACGGACTCGCGGTCGGGGGGGACGATGAGCGACGATAGTTCGGATTCGAAGAGGGCACCGAATCGAGGAGGGACGTTCCGTGGCTGAGACTGACGACGCCGTCTCGGTCTGGCAACCGCTTCGGGAACCAGTCTTCCGAGCGATGTGGACGGCGGCGCTCGTGTCGAACGTCGGGACGTGGATGCAGAATGTCGGAGCGGCGTGGCTTATGACCTCGCTCACCACCTCGGCCCTGTTCGTCGCGCTGGTGCAGACGGCGACGACGCTCCCCGTCGTTGTCGTCTCCCTTCCAGCGGGTGCCATCGGCGACATCGTGGACAGACGCTGGCTCCTGCTTTCGATACAGGTATGGATGCTCGTCACCGCCGGACTCCTCGGCGTGCTGACCGCGACTGGGCAAACGACGCCGTGGATACTGTTGCTCCTCACGTTCTCGCTCGGGTTTGGGACGGCGTTCATGAACCCGACGTGGCAGGCGATTCAACCCGAGTTGGTGTCGCGGGACGAACTCCCGGCCGCGATTTCGCTCGGTGCCGTCGGCTTCAACATCGCCAGAGCGGTCGGGCCAGCGGTCGGCGGCCTCATCCTCGCAGCGACCGGAGCGGCCACGGTATTCCTGCTCAACGCGCTCTCGTTCCTCGCCGTGCTCGTCGTCGTGTATCGGTGGCGTCGTGAGCCGTCACCCTCCGA
>NZ_MEIH01000129.1:0-2609 GCF_001723155.1 Haladaptatus sp. W1 | reverse complement strand
ACGCGACCACCATCGGCGTCGCGTCGCTCGTGAGCCTCGTTTTCCTCGGCCTCACCACGCTGTTGCTCGTCCTCGACCTCGAACAGCCGACCCGGTTCCACTGGGTCCTGTTGCGCCCGAACTGGAACTCGTGGCTCGTGAAGGGCGGATACATCTTGACCGCCACCGGCGGTTTCCTGACGCTCGTCGCGGGGAGCTGGCTGCTCGGCGTCGAGACGCTCGTGACCAACCCGGTCACGCTCGGCGTCGGGGCGGTACTGGCGGCTGCCACGGCGGTCTACACGGCGTTCCTGTTCAGTCAGTCGAAGGGCCGCGACCTCTGGCAGAGTCCGACGATGCCGCTCCACATGTTCACCCAAGCGGTGGTCGCCGGTGCCAGCGTAACGGGGCTGTTGGGACTCTCGGGTGTCGCCGGGTTCGACGCGTTCGTCGGCCTCTCTCGGCTCACGCTCGCCGCTGGCCTTGTCGTCCATCTGCTGATAATCGCCTCGGAGATATTCACGCCGCACCAGACCGAGGACGCCGAGGAGGCCGCCGCGCGCATCACTCGCGGTCGATTCAGCCGGGCGTTCTGGCTCGGCGGCATCCTCGTGGGTATCGCGCTGCCGCTCGTCGCCCTCGCGGTGAGCGCCAGTCCCGCAGTCGTCGCGGTTGGCGGCGTGCTGGCCCTCGCTGCGGACGCCATCGGCTGTGACGTGGCCCAAATCGCCAGCAGTCTCGTCTTCCGCGCGGACGACGAACTCGTCGTGGTCGTGACCAGCGGGGCGAACCGCGTGAGCGAGGGCCGACTGGCGGAACTGCGTGACGCCTCCGAGTCGGCGGTCGGCATGGCCGACGCCGACGCGATTCGGGAGTCGGTCGGCTGGTCCATCGGCGGCGTCCCGCCCTTCTGCCACGACAGCGACCTGCCCGTCTATCTGGACGAGACGCTGACCGAGTTCGAGACGGTCTGGGCCGCCGCCGGGACGCCGAAAGCCGTCTTTCCGATTTCACCCGACGAACTGGCGGAGTACGCCGACGCGACGGTCGCGCGCGTGAGCGAGTGATCGGGAAGTCAGAGCGAGAGCGGAAACCGGTCGGAGGGGAAGTCAGAGCGAGAGCGGAAATCGGTCGGGGAAAGACCGATTTCGCGATGCATCTTCCGTTCCGTCATGACCTTCCTCGGAACGGCGCTGTTGGTGATTCTGGACGCGAGTCCCGGGATGTGGCTCGGCGGTATGGTGTTCTTCTCGTTCGTCGGCGCGCTGACGACGTTCGACGTGTTGGGCGACGACGCGGGACAGGTCGTCAACGCCATCTTCCCCAAGTACTACGAGTTCGGTTCGATACTCGGAGTCACCGCGGTCGGCGTGGCGATGCTCGCGGTCGCCGGTGCGCTGGTGCTTTCGCACTTCTGACCCGCCATCGATCCGCCGGTTGCTTCCTGTGGCCACCCAACGCTAAGACCGTTCGCGTCGAACTCATCCGAGGACTCATGACGGACAAACTCGATGTTCGCGCGTTCGCACTCGGCGGCGGCGTGATGTGGTCGCTGTACGTGATGCTGGACGCGTGGATAGCGCGGTTCGGTTGGGGCGACGAAACGGTCGAAACGCTCTCCTCGCTGTACATCGGCTACCGGCCGACGCTCCGGGGAAGTCTCGTCGGCGCGCTCTGGGGATTCATGGACGGAGCACTCGGTGGTGCCATCGTCGCCACGGTGTACAACGCCGTCGCGCGCGACGAAGAACAATCTTGATTGGCTAGTCGTTCCAACTGTTCGATATGACCCTTCTCGGAACGGGACTCCTCGTCGTCGCGGACGCAGCGCTCGGAATCTGGCTCGGCAGCATCGTGTTCTTCTCGTTCATCGGTGCGCCGACGACGTTCGACGTGTTGGGCGACGACGCGGGACAGGTCGTCAACGCCATCTTCCCGAAGTACTATCAGTTCGGACTCGGATTGGGTGTCGTGGCGTTCGGTGCCGCGGTCGTCGGCAACGCGATGGATGCGTTCGACGGCATCGTCGTCGCCGCTCTCGCGCTGGTCGGCGTCGCCTTCACGGGATACGCCCGCTGGGTGCTCATCCGAAGATGGAGGCGGCGGGCGACGACGCGTTCGCCCAGTATCACATGCAATCGGTCGTCCTGAACGGTCTGACGATGCTCGCGGTGGCGGGTGGCATCGTGGCCTCGCACCTCTAAGGGATGAAGGGGACGTACACCCTCCTCGTCTCGCTCGCAGAACCCGCGGAAATCGAGTTCGGCGCGAAGGGACCCAGAGCACTGGATTCCGGGTGGTACGCTGCCGCGTTTCTCCACGCCAGCAGAGGACACTGCGGCCACAGTGGAGGTGGCTGCCAATGAGTGACACCGCCACGTCCGGAGCGTCCACTCTCGAAAATGTCTCGATCAGCGACCTCGCTAAGCACATCCAGTCGCTCAGTGATCGTGTTGACGACCTTGAAGCAGAAGTCGCCGCGAAAGACGAACGGATCGACGACCTCGAACAACGAGTCGATGAGCTCGAAGACTATCGCGAGGAGGCGACAAAAGACCGTGCTCAGGACCGACAGACGCTCGGTAGTCTCGAAGAGGCGACTGAGACCATGGAATCGGACATCGACGATC
>NZ_MEIH01000128.1:0-8939 GCF_001723155.1 Haladaptatus sp. W1 | reverse complement strand
CAGCGCGACCGGTTCCGGCGACCTGAAATCGCCGAGGAGTCGCGCCGCCGTCGCAACCGGTGCGTCGTCCATCCGGGCGACGAACAGGCCGTCGTATCGACCCGTCGTCGCCTCGCGCAGCACCGCGTGGGCCGCCGTCGCGTGCGTCCGCCACGCGTCGAGCGCGGGCGCACGTGCGTCGTGACCCAGTGCGAGCGCGATGCCGGTGCCGGGTTGTTCCCGAGACACCGCGTCGAGCACGTCGGCGTAGCCGCCGAGCGTCGCAAACGGATGGTCGTCACCGATTTCGTACGGACGAAGCGCCCGTTCGACGGTTTCGCCCGCTCGCGGCGTCGCTTCCGCCGGTCCGGCGACCGAGAACGCGACGAGCGAGGCGACGTGCCGATGGGCGTCGTCGTCCAGTTCGACCGGCAGGCCGAGTTCCGCGAGTTCGGCCTGCACCGCCTCCGCGTCGCCGGAGAACCCGGCGTGAAAGAGGGTCGAATGGGCCAGTCCGTCCGCGAGGTCGTCCGTCGGCGTCGAAACGCCGGGGCGTCGCGTCAGTCGGCCGTCCGCCGCATCGAGCAGTCGCGCGGTATCGCCCGCACCCGGCGAGATACCCGCCGCCACGGCACCGGCAAGGGCCAGCACTGGGTCGGGGGTTCCGCCGAGTTCGGCCGCGATATCGAACGCGAGGGCGCTCGTCGGGCGTGTGGCGAGTACCACGTCGCCGCCCGTCGCGCCGACCGCCACGACGAACTCGTCGTCACGGGACTCGACTCGTCGGGTGGGCAAGGTGGTAGCACTCACTTGAAACGGAATCCCGACTGTCGTGCAGGCGCGGGCGAGGAGGCCGCTCGATGCGAGCGCGTCGCCGTCGGCGTGCGCGACGATCCGAACGAAGTCGGCGTCGCGGAGCGTCCCGGCGATGTCGCTCGCGGTTCGGGCGTCCTCGGCTGCGGTTCGACCGGACGTGGACATCTATTCGAGGAGTTCTTTCGCGTTGTCGTAGGAGTACGTGAAGTCCTCGTCGATCTTGTCGCCGCGGTAGTAGTTGACCAGGCGGCGAACCTTCGACTCGGTGTTCTGCAGCGCGCGTTTGTTCTGCTTGTCCTGACCGTTCTCGTCGACGTGCTCACGGAGGCGCACGGCCCGAACCATCAGGTTCTCGAGGTCTTCCGGCAGCTCGTTCGCCGCGTCGTTTTCTTCGAGAATTTCGGTCACTTTCTTGCCCGTTGCGAGCTTCACGTTCGGGACCGGCGTGCCGGTCACGCCCTCGTCGCGGAGCTTCTGCCCGATTTCGCTCGGGCTGTAGCCGTCCTCCGCGAGTTCGACGACGCGGTCTTCCACGTCGTCAGCATCTACATCGCTCCACTCCGGTGGTTCGTCGGTCACGGGGCGGTCCGAACCGGACGACCCGCGACGTCGTGTGTGCATTCGTGCCATTGTTTGAGGATAGGAACTGCACGAGCCGCTGTGCTGGCGGTGGGTTCCGCCAGTCGTGACATGAGTCACGTTGCACGTCCGCAATCCCAGAGCCGTGAAATTTCACGACGAGTCGGATTTGCGGCTGTGCCGTTCCCTACAGACGCGTTCCGTTCTCGCGGGTTAAAGGGTTTCCATTCGAACCCGGTTTCGGCGGAGCGTGCTGGGACGACGACAGGGCCGAAGTCCTCGAACGCCCTCGCTACGCTCGCTACAACACGATGCCGGTTTTAATACCGTTGAAGGTACACGAGTACTGACCAGCCGCGCGGCGCGTGCGCCAGCAGGCCCGAGGCCATCACGGCCGAGGGCCTGCTGATTATCACGCGAGGGATGAGCATCGGAGGCCGGAGGCCGAGAAGCGCAATCGGTTGGGGAGGGCGTGGCCGTTGCGGTGCTGTGCGGTTGCGGTATTTGGGTGGACTGAAAGAGGCCGCCCGGTCGCGTTCATCGTGGTCTGCTCGGCGGCCACTATCGTGGACCGAGCGGTGCGGAGAGGTCCGCGATATGTCGGCGAGCGACCGCGAGCGGGGGGGGGCTTTCGGAAACTGCTTCTCACGGACGCCAATCACCGTTCCAGTAAAAACAACACGTGACGAGCGGACGGAGGCTTTCGCGGTCAGTATCGTGGTCATGCCCGACGTAAAACCGGAATCAGGGACACGAGGGGAGTGGTGTGGTACTCCGCGCCGGGGGTGGGGCGATTTCGAGAGGTTTATCAATGGTCGCACGGAAGAAGTGAATGCAGACGCGGGCTCGTAGATCAGTGGTAGATCACTCCCTTGGCATGGGAGAGGCCCCGGGTTCAAATCCCGGCGAGTCCATCCTCGCTTCGCTCGGACCGCATTCGGCATACGGCACTGCATTCTTCTGTAATCCGCTACCCTTTTGCTGAGAGTCCGAGTGAGGTACCGGCAATCGCGTTATTCTTGATTCCGAGTGATACCGTGACACCAGTCCGAGTCGTCTGGTGGTTCCTAATATTGGACATTCACTCCGCAGAGTTAACTGTACCGGTTATTCCAGAAAGAAGGCGGGAACCATCAGCGACACAATTTCAATATCAACAGTTTTCGTGGGTAAGATATAATGAATAACCGATAAATGCAAATATTTATTGTGCTGCGGCAACAATAGAAGAGTGAAGAGTAATTTTCCGAGAGTTGAATCGCTCTTCAAAGATTGTTATGCCGTTCGATGAAAGATACCCAGAGCCATTAGTATCGCCCGATACAAAAAATAAGACTGATTTTCATTATCACAAAATCAAGGAAGAATACCCATACCATGATATAGCATACCAAAATGAACGAGAAAAGTTTCGAGTACTCAGAAATTACAACACTGGAATAAGCCAAAGAGAGTGGAGCAACCAAGAAAAATTACGCAAAATAGATAACCTGAACCGTTTTGACGCTGTTTCGAGCCAGCTTGGATTAGACAAATCGCAAAAACGTCTCGGTCGCCGACTTTACAGCCGTCTGGATTTCCGAAGATTAGGGCGACGAGTTGAGTTGGTAGCCTTCTGTGTATGCGCTCACGTCTGTAACCACGATGAACGAGTACTCCGTCGCTACGGAAGTAACTGGAAACGCTATCATCCACAACGGAACCCCGAGAATAACGACGAGACATTTGAGAAGATAGCCGAGAGTATTGGACTTGAAAGAAGACAGCTTCAATCCTGCATGGCAGTATTACGGCAACAACTTCCAGATTGGTTGTTCGATGGTTGAATCTGGAAGGGTACTTAAACCCCTGACCCCCTATATAAACCGTTGTATATTACTATTAGTAGAGGCAGTAGATTCAGAGCAATAGTGAGGGGGAATCCTGCATACAGGCTCGAATGACGGCGGCCCAGAGGACATTATTGGTAATAGCATTGGTAGAGTACAGTGGTTTCCACCCAGAGTCTGGCCTCTTCTATGTTACCTTCCATTGTTAATAATCGCCGTGATGAAGATGACGTGAGATAGCCTGTGTCGTGTCGCTTCGAGCCTGTGTCATGGTTTCAGCCGGTACTCTCCGAGACAGGAGCTGAAGCTTTCCAAGCGGGGACGTTCGCGCCTGAGTGGTGGCAGTTCTCTAAGTAGGTATCGTGGTTCAGAAAAAGTGATAGCGATGACCCTTCAAAAGAAGTTATCGAGGGGAGACCCACAGCTTGTTATTACCTTCAGTAATCAAGATGAGCGATAATAAGAGACCAGAAAGTCATGGGGGTTAGAACATTGTCCTAACTTAATCTCTCGTTCAGAATGTAACCCAGCGCGGGAAAATTTCAGGATTTTGGCTATAATTAGGGAACTCGCTCGCCAATCGCCTTCGTGCCTGTTTGGGGACAACACTGGTTGTCATCTAAGCCTCCTCAGAGTTCATTGGATTAGCAGAAGAATCCATACATTCAGTATACGGACTCACTGCCGACTGTCAGAACCGCCGTGCAAGGTGTAGAGCATGTATTCATCAGAGCGTCAGTTACGGATTCACCGTTCAGTGGGTGTGATAAGTATTCGAGATAAGGCGTTTTGGAAAAGATTGATGGTCGCTTCCGTTTTTTATCGACTATGAATCAAGTAGTTGAGGAGGGGGACGAAGCAGATACGCCGAGGTCGCAATGGTGGATTCCGATTGGCATTCTTGTGGTGAATATTCCGGTTCTTGCAATAGTTTCGATAGCAACGCCGCCTGATGCTTTCTACTCCCTCATTAGTGCCCCCTTTGCCTTGCTCGGGTTCGCAATCACGCTTCTTTCTCCTATCTTCGTTCATCTCGATAAGCAATACGTTGAGTCAGTTTCGACGTGGGAACCAAGCGGGTGGTATTATTGGATGATACTTCCGCCACTAACCTTTCTATCAGTTGTCTACATCTACCAGCGACACAAATACGTAGGAGTTCCGTGAAGAGTGACTAATACGTAGAATCCCTGCACCTAATAAATTCTACCTCAGCACGTGACCGATACGCACCCCTGTATCTTGTAGAGACTTGACGAACTACCTGTAAGATACTTCACAAGCATGCATAAGCTTTGTTCCACGAATCTATCTGCCAGTGGGTAGGGTATGGGAGATACGCGCCCTCTATTCATCAAGCAGATTCATTCGAGCCCGAGAGCTGGCGCGTTGGAAAGTGCGAAGACTTCCGCTAATCTCTATCAGTAGGTGGTCTGGGTAGAGGTCTGATGCAAGCTATCTATTCAGTTCATAGATTGTTTAGGAACTCTTTCCTCCGTTTACGCTTCTGGCTCGGTGTTCCCTTGTCGTAGTGCTTATCCAGTACTTCTTGACTTACATTAGCTCGGTCACTCACCGCCTTCGCTGGCCAGCCGTTGTTCCGATGATAAGTGATTGACCCCTTCCGAATTGCGTGGGGACTGACTGACGATGGACATTTACTTGCGTGCTTGCTTCGTGCCGCTTTGCAGGTACTCTGAGTGCGGTCGTGTGGGCAATCGTTGGTATAGTGGCATGGTCGAGTAATCCGATAGATGTTCTCTCTAATGGTCGTCTTGTGTGCTCTCCCTGCCCGTGTACCTATGAGGGGTATCCGCCTGTGTTCGTCCTCTACCTTCGGGTGATGTCTATCAAGGAAGTCCCTTACAACTCGGACGACCTCGTCGGCAAGGTTGATTTCCCGTTCTCCACGTTCCTTATTCTTTAGCGGAGTTCCAGTTTCGGGTCTGTGTATCGCTCGAATGTATCCTTCTCTCGGGTGGAAGTCGTCTACATCAAAGGCGAACAGCGTGCTTGTACGGACTCCTGTATGCCACAAGAGCTGGAAGATGACGTGCCGAAGGGTAGCGTACTCGTAGGTGTTTAGGTAGCTCAGGATAGCCTCTGCTTCCTTTGAACGGATTGTAGTATCGTCCACGTCTTCATCTATTCCAAGTTCGGGGAGTTCCAGTTTCTCGCTAACCCCGTCCTCGACAGCATCCATCTTCTCACAAAATCGGAGAAAAACCCTGACCGTCCCTAACTGATTCTTCAGCGTGACGTTGTTAACATCTTGGGCACGCCAGACTTTGTACCTGTGCAGATGAGGTCCATTGATTTCATTTAGATTGTCTATCCTGTTCTCGTCACACCATTCTATGAAACGACGAAGGCGGTAATCGTGGTTCTCTTTCGAGGACTGAGTAAGGTCAGTCCGTCCGTTGAGATAGTCCTGTACAGCTTGTCGGGGTGTGAGTGGTTCCAACATGGTTCTTGGGTAGGAACCACCTGTGGTCTGGTACTCCCGGGCACTGGGTAAGCCGCGCACAGCGAAGCGAGCACGGTTCTGGGTTCACAATCCCGGCGAGTCCACTACAACCTTTTACGACGGTCGCATTCAGGAGTGACAACTGTCGTTGCCACTCCTGTTGGCTCCCTGTAAAAGGTTGATCAAAAGCACTTCTCGCTCCCGTTGGTCGCTCGTCGGCCCGCTCACTTCGTTCGCGGTGGTTTTAGTAAAATCGGGACTGGGAATCACGTCGGGTGCCTCGAAGGGGATGAATGAGCGCCTGCTGTTCGCACGATGCCGCAAAAGATAACATTCGACCGTCTCTCCGACGCTCTCCGAAACGCCTCGCGCCTGCTCACACCCAGTCGTAGACTCGGATGTAATCAACCTCCATGCGCTGGGGAACTGCGTGCTGGCGTCCGGCGCGCCGGGCCAGTCCCCGCCGACAGCGACGTTGAGCAGGAAGAAGAACGGTCCGTCGTCGAACACCCACTCTCGGCCCGCGTTCTGGGCGTCGTACAGCGTGGTCACGAAGAACTGCTGACCGTCCACGAAGAACTTGATGGCGTCGGGGTACCACGTCAGCGTGAAGGTGTGGTAGGCGTCCGAGAACCAGTTGCTTTGGCTGTAGGACCCGCCGACGCCCGCTCCGCCGGAGTCGGGACCGTGGACGGTTCCGTGAACGATGTCCGGGTCGGAGCCGATGAGTTCCATGATGTCGATTTCGCCGCAGTCGGGCCACCCGACCGACCCGATGTCGGAGCCGAGCATCCAGATGGCGGGCCAGATGCCCTGTCCGTACGGAAGTTTGGCGCGCACGTCCACACGCCCGTACTGCTTGTTGTACTTGCCTTGGGTCGTCCACCGACGACAGTTCCAATCATCTCCTTTAGTAATTAATTATTATTTCTTGTAAGAGTAATTAATATTTGAGGGAGTCGTGTCGCTCGATGTCGAGTACGTCGCGGAGACGGTCGGGGTCGAGGTCGGCTTCGGACGAACTATCAGTTTCAGTCCGAGGTGAGGGGTTATCCGTTCCGACGACCTTCGAGGACCACGGACGAATCGAACATAGTCATGAACGTCAATATTTTCGAGACTACAATCGACATCGACGAGTCGCTCGTCGCGGAATCGAGCGACGAAATCCGGGACCAGATACGAGAGTACGAATCGAGCGACCGCGTGGATTTCGACCTCCGCGTCACCCTTCCCGACGGGATGACCGGGACCGTGATGAGCGCGATGGCCGACATACCGTACGGAGAAACGCGGACGTACGGCGAACTCGCCACGGCCCTCGATACGACACCCATCGCCATCGGGCAAGCGTGCGGTCGAAACCCCGTCCCGTTGGTGGTTCCCTGTCATCGGGTCGTGGGGAGCGACGGGTCGCTGAAGGGCTATTCGGCGGCTGACGGGACCGCGACGAAGCGACGCTTGTTGAACCTCGAAGCGGCGGTCTGTGAACGCTCCCGACAGACGCGGCTACCGACGCGCTGATTCGGAACGGCGCGCCTCGTGAAGGGCAGCACAGACACCGCCTTGACCGTCCATGTTCACCCGGGCGAGCCGCGCCCGGCGGTGGACGAGTTCGGCCCGGTCCGGGTCGATGGGGTCGCCCTCCGGCGTCCGAAAGAGGCGGTCGTCGCCGTCGGCGAAACAGCCCACTCCCTCGGCCTTTGCCAGATAGCGGTCCAGCGGGTCGGCGTCCACCACGACCGCGAGCGCGCCGCCCCGCACGTCGATGGCGACGGACTCTCCGCCGGGGAGACGGTGACAGTCCCCGCGGGACATCGCCGCGATTTGCTCGTGGGTCACCCCCGCCGCCAACAGCGCCTCGACGGCGACGTACTGGCGCGCGAGCCGAGCCTTCGAGTCGAGGGTCGCGCGGGTCGCCTCGATTCCCCCGTCGGCGTCGGGGAACGTCTCCTCGAAGCCTCGACCGCCGTTGACCCCCTCCGTGACCTCGCTGGCGTGCATGTGGTCGTTCAGGTGCATCTCACAGCGGGCGACGCCCGGCAGCGACTCGACGGCCTCGCGCCCGTCGATGGCCATCATCCACGCGAAGGCCGGTGAACACCACGCCGTCGGCAGCGTGAAGCTCACCTCGACGTGCGCGCCGGACTCGTCGCTTCTGTTGAGGTCCCCGGCGCTATCGAGGTCCGTCGGTTCGCCGGGTTCGATGGCGATGTCGTCGATGTATTCGAGTTCGACGATGGACCGGTCGAGTTCGGGGTCGGTCACCTCGTCGAGCGCCGACCGGACGGCCGCGCGGGTCGGATTCCGTCCGCCGTCTCGCTCCGAACCGTCGGAGTTCGAATCGTCCGCGGACATCGTTAGTCGGCCGCCGTGGAGTCCGTCGTTTCGTAGTGGGTTTCCAAGCCGAACTGTTCGGTGATGGCGTCCTCGCGGAACTGGCGCTTTTTCTCCTCAATGTCGATGTCGTACAACTGGGCGGCGTTCTCACCCATGATTTTGCGCATGACTTCGGGCGTCAACTCCACCCCGTACTCGTCCTTCTGGTCGTCCGTCAGTTCCGCGTTCATCACCGTCTCGACCAGCCAGTCGGGGTTCCACAGCGCGTAGTCGCTCCCGAACAGCAGGCGGTCCTCGCCGAGCCAGTAGAGCAGTTCGCCCATGATTTCGCCGAACTTCCGCGGGCGGTTCTGTGCCATCGGCGCGGCCACCGCCAACCCGCCGTACACGTTGGGTTCTTGGGCGGCCAGCCAACAGAAGTCGTCCAGCCGCGGCAGCCCGACGTGTTCGACGACGAAGTTGAGGTCCGGGAACGACGTGGCGGCGTCGTCCACGTCCTTCACGTCGAAGGCGTCCTTGTTCAGCGGCCGAATCGTCGGTCCCTTGTGCGGGTGGATGTTCTCGATACCCAACTCGGCGCACTTCTCCAAGAACTCGAAGGACTCCTCGCTGTCGAGTCGCCAACCCTTCGAATCGCCGAGCCACTCGGCGGTGTAGAGTTTTACGCCTTGGATGTCGAACTCTTCCTTCTGGCGTTCGAGTTCCCGCAGTCCCTCCTCACCCTCGCGGGGGTCGAAACGCCCGTTGACGATGAAGCGGTCCTCGTGGTCGTCAGCGAAGTCGGCGTTCCTATCGACCGTGTTGAATCCCTCGTCGTAGAACTCCTCCAAGTGCGTGGGTTGGAAGATTCCCATATCGACCGCACCGTTGCCGAACAGGTCCTCTATCATGCGCTCTTGCGAGTATTTCCGGTACTCCTCCAGCGTCCA
>NZ_MEIH01000127.1:0-7050 GCF_001723155.1 Haladaptatus sp. W1 | reverse complement strand
TCGTCTTCGGTCATCTCGGGGCGGTCGTAGGCGTCCGGGGCGGAGTCGGCGACGGCCTCGAAGTCTTCCCAGTCGCCACTGACCGCCTCCGCGTCGGTGGTGATGAACACCTCCGTCGGTATGTCGTCGCGAATCGCCTCGATTTTCTCGGTGTACTCGTAGTCGGCGATCACTGCTTTTGCTCCGCTATCGTTCACGATGTAGTCGAGTTCGCTCGGTGTTAGCCGATAGTTCAGCGGCGTGTGGATCGCACCGAGTTGAATCGTCGCGTACGCAGTTTCGAGGTGGTAGTGTGTGTTCGGGTCAATGACCGCGACGCGGTCACCCTTTTCGATGCCTCGCGCTTGTAGCGCCGCCGAGAGTCGATCGACTCGATCACCGAGCTCGCCGTAAGTATACCGCTCTCCCGTGGTTGTTACTACGGCGTCCATCTCGCCGTAGTAGATCCTCGCACGGTCTAGGAACTCCGTCGCAAGTAATTCTCTATGCATAGGTATAGCATGACAATTTTACACGAAAAGTCGAGGGGTTTGTATGTAAACTGCCTCGGGGTCACGCCCCCGAGGCTTTTGCGTGGACTCCTGTTCTAACTGTTGACAACGGTAGGCGAATACTCGCCATTCACGTTCAGCATCCCGCGATTCAAGCGCACGTCTACGGGTGCGCCTCCATCGTTTGCGTTTTGCCGACGCCGGAGATACTGCAAACCGATGTTCTTTGCAGCGTTGTAATCCGCGTGATTCTCGCACCCACACTTCTGACACACGAACGCTTCTCCCGAGCGATTGTCGTCGTGGGTAAACCCACACGTCGAACACTGTTTGGACGTGTTCCGAGGGTCAACCTGTACGACTTGTACGTCGTGTTCGACGGCCTCCTCGATGAGTTCGTTCGATACCGTGTGTAGGACTATCTCGAAGCGACCCGTTTCCTTGCGATTGACACTTTGGATGTTGTCGTGAGAGTGGCGAGAACCACACTGTTGGAGTGTGCCACGACGCGTTTCGTATTCTCTGCGCCAGTGGTTGAACTCGTCTGCTGACCAGAATCGCCCCGTGGTCGCGACGGCGATGTTGTTGACACCCAAATTCACACCAAGGACTGTTCTGTGCTTGGCCTCTGAGTCAGGTGTCTCGTCGTCTTCGACTTTCTTCATGGAAGCGTGGAGATACCACTCGCCGTCTCGGTACTGCAAGTGTGCCATCCGAAACCCAAAATCCTCGTTTCCAACGTACTTCGTCGGCGGTGTCTCCGATCCGTCGGTGAGAATGTAGTCGCACTCGATACGCCCGTCAACGATGGGGAGGGAAACAGGGTAACGGTGGAACGTCGCACTCCGCTTATCGTACACTGTACCGTCAGAGGAAAAGTACGCTTGTGACGTTTCTTCACTACGTTCGAGACGAGCGACACCGCTTTTGACAGCTTCGACTGCCCGTCGAATCCCTTTCTGAGCGAGGTTCGCAATGAGGGTGGTTTCGTCGCGTAGGCGGTCGTAGAGGGCGCGTTCGGCTTTGGCTTCCTAGGTGACTTGGTATCCGTCGGTCCCGTGCCAGCACCAAGGTTCATCTGTAAACCTCTGCACAGCGAGGAACCAAACGTGTTAGACAATTTTCGTATGCTTGTGATGAAAGCACTTATCTATAATGAACAATGAGAAACTTTCCAATGGAATCATTAATGGTCGATATGGTGCAATACGACTGCCCATATATCGACACCACGGTGGACCACGACGTCTCGTTCACCGGCCTCCACTGGGACTACAACACCGCGCGACAGCGACTCGAATCTCGTGTGTTAGTCAAAGGCGAGAGTGTGGACGCACTCGACGCAGGGCTCAGCGCCCTCAGAGAACACCAAAACCAAGCGGACTATCGGTTACTCTCACGCCGGGGCGATCAAGCAATCATCAAGAATACGGTCGATCAAACCAGCGCGATGCGAACCATCCGTGACAACGGCGGGTACCTCACGGGAGCGTTCGAAGCGAGCGACGGGAGCGAGCGCTGGCACATCGGGTTCGACCGGAGCGACACCGTCGGCGATGCACTCTCCGAACTCGACCGGCACAACGACTTTACAATCGAGTCGCAGGCGACCATCACGTTCGAAGACTATTTCGACGTGATCAATAACGTGGACACGGCGAAAAACGTCCTGGACGCCGTTCGAGGATTGACCGATACCGAGGCGAAGACGATCCAGCGTGCGATGGAAGCCGGCCACTTTGAGACCCCGCGTGGTGCGACCGTTACCGACCTCGCAGCTGAATTCGACATCTCGACGACCGCTTTCTCGAAAAACGTCCGCCGTGGTGAGCGAAAACTGTTGGCTGCACTCGTTACTGCGATGGACGACGTGGAGAAATGACGGTCAGAGAGCCGACGGCCGGAGGTTCCCCTGGAAACCCCAGTGCCTTCGGTGCCCGAAGTAGCGTGTAACAAGTATGGCACAACTTAGCGGTACGGTTGCCGTCGTTACGGGCGGTGCAAGCGGAAACGGACGGGAAATCTGCCAGACGTTCGCTGCTGCGGGCGCGGACGTGGTCGTCGCCGACGTGAGAGAGGACCCTCGCCAGGGTGGGACCCCCACCCACGAACTCGTCGAAGCGGAGGGCGGACGCGCTACGTTCGTCAATTGTGACGTCAGTAACCGCGCCGACCTCGAAGACGCCGTCGAGGCCGCAGAAGCGTTCGGTGGCGTGGACGTGATGGTCAACAACGCTGGGATATTCAGGGGCGAAGAGTTCCTGGATGTCCGCGAGAAGGGACTCCAGCAGTTTCTCGACGTCAACGTCAAGGGCGTGTTCTTCGGGTCACAGGTCGCCGCCGAACGCATGCTCGCTTCCGACGGCGGAAGCATCGTTAATATGTCCTCAATCGGTTCGATTCGCGCACTCGGCGCGTACACCGCCTACGACCTGACGAAGGGCGCAGTCACGTCGATGACGTACTCGCTGGCGGACCGCTTCGGCGATGCGGGCATCCGTGTCAACGCCATCATGCCCGGTATCATCGGGACGGCGATGACCGAGGAAGACGTTCCTATCGTCGGCACCGACCACGGCAACCAGTACGCTAGGGAATCGATTCCGATGGAACGCTTTGGGAGCCCCGAGGAAGTTGCCAACGCCGCACTCTTTCTCGCAAGCGACCAGTCGTCCTATGTCAACGGGGAATCACTCGTCGTCGACGGCGGGGTGACCCATACCGGGTAGCCCAACCGTCATCCCGACAATCTCGAAAGTAGAACCGCCTGGAACTATCGGTGTTTCGGAACAGAACGGTACCCGTCGCGTCCTGGGCTCGCTGTGTGACCCGTCGCTACGGAGTCCACTGACGGTGAAGGGAACCCTGGCGTTCTGTCGGGAGACCGAGTGAGGCTGTACTTCGTGAACACTCCCGAGTACGTCACTGCAATCTACGGATGTACGAAGATCAGCACCGTCCAGACCCTGATCGACTGGCGGTACCGAGAGCGGGAAGTTCGTCACACGATTGATACGACGGACATCTCGACCATCCTCATCCAGCCGGACGACGACGACCTCGATATCCTCGACGCGGTCGTCCTCGACTTCGAGGACTGCGTGACGGCCGCGCTCTCGACGCTCGTCTCCGAGGCAGGGACGACTCGAAATTCCGACCACGAACCGGACCGCGACTACCACGGCTGGAACCGGAAGAGCAACCTTCCAGACTGGGAAGAACACGTCTACGTTTCCCTGGAAACGGTACGTTCTACAGTGTCAGCAACCGCTGGGGGTGACACTTCAAAATTCGCGAGCTACTCGGTCAGTCGGCTTCGGCGCTGCCGACCGAGAGGTACTGGTCAAGCAGGTCGTCGCGGTCCCGCAGGTCGTCGACGGAGCCGTCCCAGACGTTCGAGCCCTTCTCGATGATGTAGGCTCGTTCCGAGAGGCTCAGTGTGAAGTCGACGTTCTGTTCGGTCAGTACGACCGTCACGTCGCGTTTGACGACCTCGCTGAGGACATCCGCCAGGTCGTCGACGATGACCGGTGCCAGTCCCTCGGTTGGTTCGTCGAGCAGGAGGACGTCAGGGTCCTGGACCAGCGCTCGGGCCACCGACAGCATCTGCTGTTCGCCGCCAGAGAGGTTCTGACCCAGACTCTCGCGGAGGTCGGTCAGCACCGGGAAGGCGTCGTACATCTCCTCCATTGGCCGGGGGTCGGCGCAGGTGTCCCGGGCGACCAGGATGTTCTCGTTGACGGTCAGGTCGGGGAAGATCCGGCGTCCCTCTGGCACCAGCTTGATTCCCGAACGGCTGATCGAATCGACTGACTCGTGGCTGATGTCCCGGCCGCGGTAGCTGATGTGGCCCTGGCGCTGGGGGACTGTCCCTGTGATCGTCCGGAGTGTCGTTGTCTTGCCAGCGCCATTTCGGCCCAGCAGGCCGACGACCTCGTTCTCCTCAATCGACATCGCGAGGTCGAACAGGACGTGGCTGTTGCCGTAGTAGGCGTTGACGTCATCGAGTTCGAGGACACTCACACTTCCTCACCCCCAAGGTAGGCCTCTTTGACGCGTTCGTCGGCCATCACCTCGTCGGGTGTGCCGTCGGCGATCAGTAACCCGCTCTCCAGGACGAGGATGCGATCCGAGATTCCCAGTACGACCTCCATGTCGTGCTCGGTCAAGACGAACGTCGTGTCTGTCTCCTCGTCCAGTCGGCGGATGAGATCGACCATCCGGTCGGTCTCGGACTTGTTCATTCCGGCCGTCGGCTCGTCCAGCAGGATGATCGACGGGGCGGTCCCAAGCGCAAGAGCGATCTCGACTTTCCGGGCGTCGCCGTGGGAGAGGTTCGCACATTCGATGTCGGCGACTTCCTCGAGGTTTGTGAGTTCGAGGATCTCCCAAGCGGCCTCGGTGAGTTGCTCGTCGTCTTTCGTGATGGCGGTCAGGTCGCTTGTCCGCCGGTCGTGGCTGATCCGCGCCACCCGAACGTTGTCCAGTACCGTTAGCCCCTCGAAGACATTGTTGATCTGGTAGGCTCGCGAGAGGCCCCGACGGGCGATCTCGTGGGGTTCGTCATTGGTGACATCGACCAGTTCGGTGCTTTCCCGGGGGCGGAGCTTCACCGTTCCGGAGGTGGGCTTGAGCGTCCCGCTCAGCAGATTGTAGAACGTGGTCTTGCCAGCCCCATTAGGGCCTATGATGCTGGTGATCTCGTCGTCGTCGATACTGACCGTGACGTCGTCAACGGCGACGAGGCGGCCGAACAAGCGTTTGAGTTCGTCGGTTTCCAGTACTGAACTCATGCTTCCACCGACCCGAACAGGCCCTCGGGCTTGACCAGAAGGATGAGAATCATCGCCAGGAACGGCATCAGTTCACCGGCACCGGTCACGCCTATTACCGGCCCCATCGCCGACAAGATACCGATGACGTACGCGCCGATGAAGGCTCCACTGAACGAGCCGAGGCCACCCAGCACGACGACAATAAACGCCTGAATGATGACCTGATCGCCCAGCACAGGCTTGATACTCAGGATGGGTGCCGAGAGTGCCCCGCCAAGGCCGGCGAGGGCAGCACCGACGAAGAAGACGGCT
Organism: Haladaptatus sp. W1; assembly: GCF_001723155.1. Lineage (NCBI taxonomy): Archaea > Methanobacteriati > Methanobacteriota > Halobacteria > Halobacteriales > Haladaptataceae > Haladaptatus > Haladaptatus sp. W1. Next base: position 1,472 of record NZ_MEIH01000127.1, on the reverse strand, counting down.
GTGTACAACATCGGCACGTTGACCCCAAGCAGCTGTGCCATGTCACGGTCGCTGGCCGTCGCCCGGACCTTTCGGCCAACGTTCGTGTACCGAAGCGTGGCCAGCAAGGCAGCCATCGTCAGGACGGACATCATGATGACGAACGCACGGTAGGTGGAGATGGTGTAACCAGCCGGGAGCATCAGTTTGCCGGCGAGCTGAGCCGGCGGCCCGATGCTGGGGGCCGAACCGAACAGTTCTCTGATTATATCGGTAAAAATGAGGACGAATGCGAAGGTCAACAGCAGCTGGTCGAGCGGTTCTCGGTCGTACACTCGGCGGATGAATCCCCACTCCATAACGGCACCAACGAGTCCGACCACGAGCATGGCGAGGACGAGTCCCACCCAGTTACCCAGCTGGGGAAAGGCGAATCCGAGCAGTTCGCCGCCGGTCGAGAATAGGACGGCTACGTAAGCGCCGATCATGTAGAGGACGCCGTGGGCGAAGTTCAATACGTCCATCACACCGAAGATGATGCTCAGCCCGACAGCCACCAGGAACAGCTGACTCCCGATGCTGACCCCGGTGATGAGCTGTGTGATAACAAAATCTACCGATACCATACGAACAGTTGGTTCGTTCCCTGTATTAAAGGACATGTTGACTGGTGAACGTTCACATGTGAACAAGGGTCTATAATGGATGTTCTATGTATATAGTTATCGTGCAGGTATGACACGCAACATGTCGGGGAATGATATAAACACAACCCAGGACACGTCGGATACCTCGGGTGTATCACGCAGAGGGTATCTCGCAGCTGTCGGAGCGGGGGCGGCAACCGGACTCGCCGGGTGCATGGGCGGCTTCGGCGGCGGCGGTGACGGCACGGTTAAAATCGGCGGTATGTACCTCATCACGGGTGTCGCCTCCGTACTCGGCAAAGCGTCTGCGGCAGCGGCCCGGACCGCCGTCGACGCGGTTAACGAAGCTGGCGGTATCAACGGCAACGACGTCGAAATCGTCATCCGCGGTCACGGTGATGACCCGGCAGCCCAGCTGAAGAGCCTCGTCCAAGAGGAGAAGATCGACGCCCTCATCGGGCTGACATCCTCCGGTGTCACACTGGCCAATGCGGAAGCCATCAACCAGCTTGGCGTCCCAATGACGCTGACAGACATCGGCACGCCGTACATCACGGAATACGACACGGACAAATACCCAGACAAGGCCTCGTTCAAGAAGAACATCTTCCGGACGAATGCCAACACATCCACGAACGTCTACGGCATCGCCGAGGACGCCAACAAGAACCATAGTGGCTCGCGCGTCGCCAACATCGGCCCCGGCTACGCCTACGGTGAGCAGGTCTGGAGCTACTTCAAGGCCTACTCCGACGGCTTGGGTTCCGGTCACGAGTACGTCGCCAGCGAGTTCCCTAGCCTGGGTGCGACGGACATGACCCCTCAGATCAACGCCATCCTAAACGC
>NZ_MEIH01000126.1:0-12679 GCF_001723155.1 Haladaptatus sp. W1 | reverse complement strand
AGTGAGGCGACGCTCGCCGTCCGGAAGGACCGGTGAGCCGCGGTTTCATGATATAGGTTAACATCAGCCACTATCACGGTCGGGAAGAAGCTTATGAGGACTGAACGCGAAGTTGCGTTCGATGATGGTCGGCCACGCGCTGCTCGCCTTCGGGCTCGCGGCGCTCGTCGCCCAGCGATTTTGGTCCACGGAGCGCGCGCTGGCGTTCGGGGTCATCGCGGGCGTCTTCGCTACGGTTCCGGACGTCGATATGACCTACGCGGTCATCGGCCTCGCACAGTCGGGGTTCGGCGGCGTCTGGGAAATGACCGCCGCGTTCTGGGGTAGTTCACACCTCGTCCATCGCGCCGTAACTCACTCGCTCGTCGTCGCCGCTATCGCCGGTCCCGCGTTCGTCCTGGCGACGCGGAACTGGTGGCAGAGGTCGCTTTCCGCGGGCCTGCTTTCGGCGCTCGTCTGGGTTTCCTTCGTAACGAGCGGCTTCCTCGGCGCGGGCGTCATGCTCGTCTTCGTCGTCGTCGGGACGGTCGCCGCGCTCGTCGCCGACTCGCGCACCGACCTCGGTTCGGGTGAGTTGTTGCTCGCCGTCGTCTTCGGACTCGCGTCCCATCCCTTCGGCGACGTGTTCACGGGGGCGCCGCCGCAGTTTTTCTATCCGCTCGACGTGACGCTGCTTCACTCCCGAATCACGCTGCTCCCTGACCCGACGCTGAACCTGCTCGCCATCTTCGGGTTGGAACTGGTGCTAGCGTGGTTCGCCGTTTCTGTGTACTTCCACCTTCGCGTCGGAGACGTTCGGAAGCAGTTGCGCGAACACGTCCACCCCCGCGCCGCGTTGGGTGCCGGGTACGCGCTGGCTGCGCTGGTGATTCCCGCACCGACGCTCTCGGTGTCCTACCAGTTCGTGTTCTCGGTGCTCGCGGTCGGTGCCGTCGGCGTCGGCCCGCAACTCCACCCGAACGACCGTTTCCCCCGTTCGATTCCGTCCCGTGCGCACCCCCACCGCGTGGCTGTGTACCGGCATGGCCGCGGTGACGCTCGGGGTCATCGCGTACGCCGGAATGTATCTATTCGCCTGAATTTCACGTCCCGTATCCGGTATGACGCCCTCGTGACCTATCCCTTCTTACGGCCCCCGACCGTACCCCCTCGCATGGCACAGCGGGTTAGTCAGTTGGACGCGCTCGTCGAGGACAAGCGAGTCAACGCCGGACTGGCGTGGCTACTCGTCGGGTTCCTGCTCATCGTCGCGGCCGGAAGCCTGTTGCAGGACGACCTGCTGTGGGCGCTGTTCGCCGGGGCCGTCGCGGCGCTCGCTCTCGTCCCGCCCGTGTCGTACCGGAACACCGAGGCGATGCTTCCGTGGGAGGTGCTCGTGCTCGCCGCCCTCCCCGTCCTCGGGCGGGAACTCGCAACCCTCGCGCTCACGACGCGAGTCGCGACCTATCTGTCGGTGGCCGCGCTGGCGCTCATCGTCGCCGTCGAGTTGCACGTCTTCACGCCCGTTCGGATGACACACTGGTTCGCCGTCCTCTTCGTCGTCATCGCCACGATAGCGACGGCGGGCGTCTGGGCGGTCGTTCAGTGGCTTTCGGACGTGTACCTCGGGACCCAGTTCCTCGGCAGCGAGTACCGACTGATGTGGGATTTCGTCTACGCGACGGTCGTCGGCGCGTTCGCCGGAATCGTTTTCGAGTTGTACTTCCGACGGGTCATCCCGGCGGAGGAGCGCTTGCCCATCGACGTTCAGGAGCAGCTCCGATGAGAATCCGCGAACGACTCGGCATCTCCGAGCACAGCCAACGGCAGTTGACCCGACTGATGGAGTTGAGTCTCATCGGTATCTTCTTCGTCGGGATGGACCGAGGGAACCTCGGCATCATGATAAATAGCGCGCTGGCGTTCGCCATTACGCTCGTCCCCGCCGTACTCAAACGCGACTACCAGATTCCGATGGACGCGGGACTGACGCTGTGGATTACTACCGCCGTCTTCCTGCACGCGGTCGGTACCCTCGGCCCCTACCAGAACGTCTGGTGGTGGGACCACGTGACCCATATGCTCTCTGCGTCCCTCGTCGCCGGAGTCGGCTACGCGACCGTTCGCGCGCTCGACGCATACAATCCCGACGTGTACCTCCCGCCCCGCTTCATGTTCGTCTTCATCCTCATGTTCGTCGTCGCGTTCGGCGTCATCTGGGAAGTGACCGAGTTCGCGGTGAGCGGTTTGGGAAGCATCCTCGGCGGGAGGGCCGTCCTCACCCAGTACGGTCTCGAAGACACGATGCTCGACCTGCTGTTCGACACCGCGGGCGGCCTCATCACGGCGGTGTGGGGAACCGCGTATCTCACCGACGTCACCGGTGCGCTCGTCGACCGACTCGACACCCGGATGCAAGGCTCGGAGTAGACCGGTCGAAATCGCCGCGGCGACGACCGCGCGCACCTACCGAAACCGCCCCGCAACGGCCGATGCGATTTTTACCGGTGACGGGGTATCACAGAGACGTCATGGTGTTCAAGAAGATCACCCTCATCGGGACGAGCGACGAGAGTTTCGACGCGGCCACCGAAAACGCGATCGACCGAGCGGAGGAAACCATCGATAACGTCAAATGGGTCGAAGTGGACACCCTCGGCGTCGAAGTCGCCTCGGTCGAAGGACGCGAATATCAGGCCGAAGTAACCGTCGCGTTCGAACTCGAAGAGTAACGGGAAGCGAAAAGAAGCGAGACCGCCGGAAAACGGACGAAAAACGGATTTTCTTTCTTCCTCGAATCAGGTTCGGAAGCTCTCGCCACAGCCACATTCCGACACCACGTTGGGGTTCTCGACGTGGAAGCCCGCACCCTGCAGGCCGGTCTCGTAATCCACGACGCTTCCCTCGATGTAGTTCATGCTCGCCGGGTCCACGAACACGCGCAAGCCGTAGTGCGTGAAAATCGTGTCGTCGGATTCCGGTTCGTCGTCGAATCGCATGCCGTACGAAAGCCCCGCACAGCCGCCCTGCTGAACGAACAGGCGGAGTCCGGCGACCGAACTGTCAAGTCCCTCGCTGTCCAACAGGGACAGCGCTTGCTCGGCCGCGTCCTCCGTCACCTCGATTTGCGGGCCGTCCTTCCCGTTCGGTGCGGCATCAGTACTCATGCGTATCGGTTGTCGTCCGAGCCTCATTAACGTTGGCCTGCCCGAAAAAGACGGACCGGTTTTTCCGACCGTACGGAACCGCGTCAACACGAACTGACGGTCTCGTAGTACTCTTCCGAGGTCTCCTTCAACGTGCTGGTGTAGGCCGGGAAGTCGAGGTAGTCGTCGGAGCCGACGGCGTAGTAGGCGCCCGTCGAGGTGTCCTGATAAGCCCGGCCTGCGTCCCCGTGCTCGTAGTTATACGCCGTGCCACAGTACCCGGAGAAGCCGGACCCGACCGTGACGGTCACCGAGTCGGCCGCCGTGGCTCCGTCGTCGTCGGTGACGGTTACCGTGGCCGTATACTCGTCCGACGACCCGTAACTGTGGGTTACCGTCGCGCCGCTCGCGCTCGCACCGTCTCCGAAGGTCCAATCGTAGCTCGCAATCGAGCCGTCCGAATCGCTCGACTGGCTCGCGTCGAACGTGACCGTCTCGTCGACGGCTGGTGAACTCGGGCTCGCACCGGCGGTGGCGGTCGGTGCGGTGTTTCCGTCACCACCGCCGCCACCGTCGCCACCGTCGTCGCGCGGATGGTCCGCGAAGAAGTTCCAGATGATTTGGCTGGCGTCCGGACCGCCGGGAGCGGTGTACGAACCGCCCTGTGCGCCGCCCGACCACGCGTGGCCCATGTTATCGACCGTCCATTTTTCGACGACGGTGGTCCCGTTTTCGTCGTGGTACTCCGAAACGGTGTAGCTCAGGCTCTCGGCCTGCCCGTCGCGCGTGGCGTCGGCGGTGTAGTTGATGCCGTCGTCGTCCGCCCCGTCGGCGGCGAGGTCGTTGGTCTGGGTGGCCTGCTCCGCGGCCTGCTCTCCGTTCTCGGGGTAGACGGTGTAGTCGCTGGTGCCGTGGAAGACGATGGTCGGAATCGTGTCGGTGACGCCGTTCGATTCCATGGCCTGATACGCCGCGGTCCCCTGCTGCTGTGGGTCCGGGCCACCCTGCGTCATGGCGGTCGTTCCGCCGGTCACGCTGTCGGCGGCGTCGTACTCCAACCCGGAGTGAACGCCGCCCGCCGCGTACACGTCGGCGTACTCCGCGAGCAGGTTCGGGACCATCGCGGCACCCGCCGAAAGCCCGGCGACGTAGACGCGCTCGGGGTCACAGCCCTCGGCGTCGATGGTCGTTTGGGTCATTCCGGCGATGACGGCCGCTTCGCCGTAGCCCCGCATCGTGTTCGCGTCGTAAAACCAGTTCCAGCACTCGGCCGCGTTCCGCGCGTTGTACTGGTCGGGGTAGATGACGACGAACCCCTCGCGGTCCGCCACGTCGTTCATCCGCGTCTCCTCGCGGAACTGGTCCGCGTTCTGTGAACAGCCGTGGAGCATCACCACGAGCGGGGGGTTCGACCCCGCGGAGTCCGGGACGTACTTCCAGTAATCGAAGCCGTCGTAGTAGTGATTCGTGTAGCTACCCGCCGCCGCCGCGGTTCCCGCGCTTCCCAGTACGCCCGCCGTCGCAACCGTTCCACCCACGGAACGCAGGAGCGTTCGCCTGTCAAAGTTCATGCTATGACGTGTCGTACCAATGCCTTCGAACAAAATCTAACAGAGGGTCAATATATTCTGATGAAGGTAGAAATTATCGGCGGTGCGAGCAGCCGAGTACGGCGTGAATCGAACTGATGAGCGTGTTGCTGGGGTCGTGGGAGAGTTCCCAACACATCATTCCGCCGAAGTTGTTGTCCAGAACGTACCGCGATTTCTCCATGACCAAGTGTCTGTCGTCGTAGGTGACGAAGGCGTCGTCCGCTTCGGAGTACAGCCACGGGACGCGCGCTTCGTGATGCCAGTGGTACTGGTAGTGCGGTTCGGTCTTGAGCCGTCGAATGTCGTCGTACGATTTGGTGTCCGCGCCGTCGAACGGTTGAAAGAGACCCCGATTCTCGTTCTCGACGTTTTCGAAGGCGAAGCCGTAAAACGGCGTGCCGAGGACGAGTTTGTCCCGCGAAATCGGCTGGTCGGCCCAGTACCGCATCGCGTTGTCCACCGTCAGGAGCTGTTGCCAGTACGTCGGGTCCTCGTAGGGGGCGTACAGCGGCGCGTTGAAGTTCGTCGCGGAGCTCCAACTCCCGTAGAAGTTGTAGTTCATCACGTTGACGAAATCCAGATAGTCGGCGATTTTCTCCACTTCCAGCGGATCGATGTTCGACGGAATCGGTGCCGCCGCCATGCTGAGTTCGTAGTACCGGCCGTCCGCCGCCCCCGCTTCGTCCAGTTTTCCACGGAGCTCCTCCAACAGCAACGTGAAGTTCTCCGGGTCGTCCTCGCGGACCGACCCGTCGGGGTACTCCCAGTCGATGTCGATGCCGTCGAAGTTGTACCGTCGGAGCTGTTCAACGGCGGTTCGCGCGAACCGCTCGCGGGCGTCGGCGCTTGCGGCGACGGCTGACATGTTGCTCCCGAAGTCCGCGATGGAGAGCATGAACGACGTGTGACGTCGTTCGTGGGTTATCGCCTCGAACCCCGCGAGTACTTCGGGGGCCGAGTCCCCGGTGACGGCGAGTTTGACCTCGCCGTTCGCCTCGGTTTCGAGGAAGGCGTAGTTCAGGTGGGTCAGCTTGTGGTACGGCACGTCGTGAGGCGTGTAGTCGCCCGCCCATGAGGGGTAGTAGCCGACGATTCGCTTGTCGGGTCGCCGTCCGTGATGGTGATGCTGGTCATCCCCTCGGCCCTGATGGCGATGCCCGCGGTGGTCCCGCTCGCTCGCTTCGGCCGTGTTTCCGAGCAACGCCACCGTCGTTAGTGCGCCCGCACCTCGGAGGTATCGCCGCCGTCCCACGCCGCTATTTTGGAGTCTCATCACCGTAGTAATAATTGGTACGATAAATAAATACATACTCTAGTTTTATAATTCGATCGTATTGCTGGCGGAACGAATCCTGCCGCACCGTCGATACCCCCACGGAGTTTAGCCACGAAACCGGACCACACGAACCTCACGGTCGCGGCCATCGGCGGGGAGAATCAGGCGACTTATCGGCGTGCAACGAACAGACAGTGACGCGACGATGGCCACCGAGACATCCGGCGACGGGATTCCCGAAGACGAGCGCGAGGCGCTGTTGACCATCGGTCACGGTGCGGTCGTCACTTCCGGCGGACAGTCCCTCCAGCAGGTGCTGAAGGCGGCGACCGAGTACGCGCTCGCACAGGGACTCGGCCCGGTCGTCTACGGCGTCTACGCCTTCGCGTGGCGAATCACCCAGTTGCTGTTTCGACTCGTGAACTTCGGGTCGGTTCAGACGCTCCAACGGTACCTTTCCGCCTACAGTGACGATTCGGACCGGCAGGGACGAGTGGTTGGACTGGCGTACCTGACGACGCTCGTCGTCGGTCTCGGACTCGCCGGTGGGCTGATTCTCGGCAGCGAGTGGCTCAACAGCGCGACGGTCTCGCATTCCGACTTCCCACCGACGATACGGCTGTTCGCGGCTCTAATCGTCCTCGTCGGACTGGTCAGGGTTCACGCCGGAGTCCTCAGAGCGGTGCGGTCGGCCCAAGGAGAGGTGTTGTTCAATCGCGTGCTCCGCCCGGCCGTTACGCTGGCAGGTGCCGTGGGTGCGATGGCACTGGGATACTCGGTGGTCGGCGTCGCCGGTGCGTTTGTCGTCGGAATGGCCGGACTCGTACTCGTTGGATTCCCGATTGTCGTCTCGACGACCGGTATCCGGCCTCGCTTGGGCGGCGTCCGTTCGGAGGTCCGGCGGTTCTACAACCACTCGGGTCCCATCGCGCTGAGCAGCCTCGGCAAGGTGTTCCAGAACCGCGTGGACGTGATGCTCGTGGGCTTCCTGCTGACCGCGAGCGCGGCGGGGGTCTACAACGTCGTGCTCGTTTTGGTGGCGCTGGCGTGGATTCCGCTCCTCTCGTTCAACATGCTCCTGCCGCCGGTCGCGTCGGGACTGTACGCCGATGACGAGATGGAGACGCTCAACGCGGTGTACACGGCGGTGACGCGACTCATCGTCACCTGCGTCGTCCCGATTCTCGCCGTGCTGGTCGTCTACGGACGGGCGATTCTGTCCGCTTTCGGCCCGAATTTCACGGCGGGCTACGTTCCGCTCGTGGTCTATCTCGGCGGCGTCCTGGTCGGTAGCGCCGTCGGTGCGACGGGTTGGCTGCTCATGATGACCGACGACCAGTACGCGCGGATGGCGCTGGACTGGTTGCTGGCCGTCCTGAACACGGTGCTCACGTTCGCGTTCGTCAGGGCGTTCGGCCTGCCCGGTGCGGCACTCGGCACGGCCGTCGCCATCGCCGTCCAGAACTCCATCCAAGTCGTCCTCCTCCGGCACTTCGAGGGATTATGGCCCTTCGACGCGACGTTTCTCAAACCGTTCGGGGCTGGCACCGCGACGGTCGGAGTCATGTTCCTCGTCCGCGAGACGCTCGCCGGGGTCGATGCGGTCGCCGTCGGCCTCGCGCTGGGCGCTGTGACGTACGTCGGTACCCTCGTTTCGCTCGGCGTCAACGACCGCGACCGCCTCGTGGTGACGACGCTAGCCGCCCGATACCGCCGCGGTATAACCGCGGCCATCGACGAACGTCGCTCCGAACGGTATCGAGACGGGTAGGACGTGCTGGCAGGCGTTTTCGAAGTCGCCCTGGCGAAGCGCGCCGTCGATACACTGAGACATCTCTTCGACGACGGTAGAATATCGCCCGGAACACTACCGGCCGAGTTTCTACTAGTAAAACGGAAGCGACCAATCTGGTCGATATTTCGGTAGTAAACGTTATCCAGTAGAAGATTCTACCCACGATTATGGCAACGTCGGTGAAGATGGACGACGACACTAAATCTCGTCTCGAACGATTACAGGCCGAAATTCGGCTGAAAACTGGGCGCAAAGTGACCCAGCAGGAGATATTAGCACGACTCGTCGAGAACGCCATCGAATCGAAAACAGATCTCGTAGATTCGTTCCGGGAAGAACGTGTTCCCATCTCACAAACCGAGCGAGAGACGTTTCACGGGGAATGGTTTCGTCCGGCACCACCACATCCGAAGAAGACATCGACGACGTACTGTACGGATGAGCGTCTTCGTGGACACCGGCGTCCTCTTTGCGCACCACGATACGGACGCAGAGCGCCACGAGCAAGCAGTTGCCGCGTTCGACGAGCTGCTGGACGGTACGTATGGGCAGCCGTACACGAGCGACTACGTACTGGACGAGACGGTGACACTCACACGCGTTCGAACGGACTCGTTCGAGGCCGCGGACACCGTTGCCAGTCGGATTCTCGGCGAGGATCCGTTCCCAAACGTTTTGGAACTGCTCCATGTCGAACCTGACGACGTCAGTGCCTCACTAGAGACGTTTCGCCGATATAGCGACCAAAACCTCAGTTTCACGGACGCGACCATCATCTATCTGTGCGAGTCTCGCGGTATCGATGCAGTGTTGAGTTTTGACGACGACTTCGACGGCCTCATTGAGCGAATCGCACCAAGCCGCTGAGTAGGGACTACCAGAATGTGAGGATATACGTCCGGAACGCTACCGGACGAGTTTCGACTAGTAGGCTCGGTAGAAGTAGAGTCGGCAAGCGTTCGGCGACCGAGAGGTCCGAAGGACCCGTCGGTCGCCGATTCGCTCGCGCGAACGGACGTGAGTGAGAGGCCGACGAGCGACCGATGCGAGGCGCGAAGCGGCTCGGTAAGCGAACGGCGAACGGTAGTGAGCCGTGAGCTAAGGGAGCGAGAAGTGCTTTTGGTCGAGCTTTTGCAAGCGAGCGTAGCGAGCGCTGTAAAAGGTCGATGTACGCCCGGAACACTAACATCCAGCCTCATTCCGTGGCGGCGTGCCGAGTCGGCTGGCAAACCCTCGTGCCGGGCGGGCGAGTAAATCGCCGACTTGTGACGGCCGAACCGTCGAAGCGGGTCGCGTCAGTAACCGCAACCGACTTCGGAGCCAGTGGTCCCTGACTCGGGGCGGTGATTTTGGAGTTCACCAACTCGTACTGTCGCACACCCGGGTTCTCCGCGCGGTCATCGCTCCCGAAGTGGGATTACTCCGGCGGGGACTAAGGTGTGCACGAAAACGTAGACGGACGCCGGATAAGGGCCTTCCGGGTTCGCGGGGAGAGAAGACGAGAGCAAAGAAACGAGACGAGTCGAAACGAGCGGGGAGAAAGAACGGACGAACGAGACGAGTCGAAACGAGAGGGGAGACAAAACGAACCAGAAGCGTCGAAACGGGAGAAATCAGTAGACGTAATCGGATTCGGCGACCTGTACGTAGCCCTTCCGGTAGCCGAACTTCGCCTTCTTGTAGCGCGCGACGAGTTTCGCGCCGCGGACGCCGGAGGAGAAACTCGACTTGTTCAGGCCCTTGCCATCCTCGCCGAGGAGGTTATCGACCATGGCGAAGGTCTTGTCCCAGTCGTCCGGGCCGTACTCCGCAACGATGTCGGCGAACGCGATGTTGCGGAGGAGTTCGTCGCCGATTGCGGCCTTCCACTCATCGTTGTACGATTCGATGTCGTCGGTCGCGGCGAGTTTTCCGGCGATTTTGCCCGACCGAACCGCAACGTGGTAGCCCCCCTCGTGGAACGCGCTGGTCGTCCCCATCGCGCCGCCAGCGACCGCGATGCCCGCTTCGACGGGCGAGTCGATGGGTCGCGTCGAGGAGATGGGGTACGTCTCGGTGCCCTTCGATTTGCCGCGGTCCTCCACGAGCGGGAAGTCCGTCTCGATGTCGTACTCATCGCCGTACTCGCGTTCGAGGAGGCGGCGGATGTACTCCCCGGCGCGGGGGATGCCGTCGTCGTCCGGCCGGAGGAGGGCGTAGGAGTCGGGGTCGTCCACGTCGTCCAACGTCATTCCGATGGGCATCGTGAGGCCGACGCGGGCCACCGTGCCGTCGTTCGGGAAGACCCACGGGTAGGCCGTCTCTCCGGGGATGATACCCCACCAGAACTTGAGCGAGGATTTCTCGAAGACCTCCTCGGGGAACTCGCGGTACTCCTGATACGCGATGTGGTTCGCCGTCGGCGGGCTGAGGAAGTCGCTGACCGAACTGCCTTCGGGCATGAACTGGTCGAGCGTACCGAGCGTGACGCGGCGCTGTGGCCCGTCGGCGAGCACGAGGTATTTCGCCTCGATGTCCTCGCCGTCGGCGAGGTGGAGGGTGTGGCGGTACTCGGCGTCGAGGTCGGTTTCGGCGCGCCTGACGCCGACGCCGACGCGGTACTCCGTCCCCGCGTCCTCGACGCGCTCTCGCCTCCAGTCGTCCATCCGCGCGCGGTTGAAAGTAAAGCCCATCTGGGGGTACGACGAGTCGATGCCGGTGCCGCGGAGGGTGGCCGCCTCGTTCGGGCCGAGGAAGTCCACCGCATCGAGTTCCTGGAGGACGACGTGGTCCGGGATGTCCCGATAGTCCTCGTCCATGATGTCCACCCAGTAGTCGAGCATTCCGGCAGCGTCGGTCGAATCCGGGCCGAGGAACTCTCGGTCTTCGCGTGGGACGCCCTGTTCGAGGACGACGGCGCTCGCGCCGTGTGTCCCGGCCTGTTCTCCGGCCGCCATCCCGCGGGGCCCCGCCCACGATAGCAACGTCGAATCGCTCCATGTTCCTACGCTACTCAAGGAGGGATACTAAATTCTTAACCTTCCGATGTGGGAATCGTTTTCCGAACTGTCGCGGTATCGTTTTCACGATTCCGCTCGGATAAATCGTATGGCAGAGTTCGACCACCTGACCCTCGAACGGACCGACGACGTGTCGCGCGTGACGATGCACCGGCCGGAGACGCACAACGCGATGAACCCAGCGATGGCGTCCGAACTGCGCACGGTCACGGCCGACCTGTACGAGGACGATTCACGGTGTATCGTCCTCACGGGGGGCGACGGCGTGTTCAACACGGGCGCGGACCTGTCCGTGCTCTCTGGCGACGCGAGCGACGGCAGAACGCTCAGGAGCATCGCCTCCTCGCTTCACCGCGCCATCGAAAACCTCTCGCGCGCACCGAAACCCGTCATCACCGGCATCAACGGCGTCGCGGCGGGCGGCGGGTTCGGCCTCGCGCTGGCGGGCGACATCGTTCTGCTCGCCGAGGACGCGCGGTTGGAGTTCGCTTACCCGCGCGTCGGATTGACGGGGGACGCCGGTTCGACGTTTCTCCTCCCGAAACTCGTCGGCTTGCGCCGGGCGAAGGAGATTGCGCTGCTGGACGAGCCGATTTCACCCGAACGGGCGGTCGAAATGGGACTCGCCACGGAAGTCGCCTCGGAGTTCGACGACCGATTGGCCGAACTCGCCGCGGAACTCGCGGATGGCCCGACCCGCGCCTACGGAGCGACGAAGCGCCTGTTCAACCGGAGCGCAGGGCGCGACCTCTCGGCCCAGATGGCCGCCGAAACCGACACCATCGCGCGGATGACCGCGACCGACGACTACCGGCGCGGACTGGACGCGTTCTTCGGCGACGAGGAACCCGCGTTCGAAGGAGAGTAAACCGGTTATCGCCCCCTCTCACGACCCACCGAACAGACGCTCCTCCGCCTCGGCGCGGTGTCCCCCGAGGATGTGAGTGAAGAGTTGCTACTCGACATTCACGATTTGTTCGAAGAACACGACATCCCCATGCACAGCGTTTCCGTCGAGCGCTGGCGCTCTGGGTACGTCTGTTAGTTGGATAGGAGGTACCGGGAATTTTTTGAGCAGATTCGCTCCGACGTGGTGTCGTTGTGAACGATTGAATCGCAACTGCCGAGACGTGGACTTCGAACGCCTCCGCCTGTTCGCTACGAGTTGTTGGTTCTTCTGTGACTGCAACGACAGACGTCACTGAAACCGCACCCGCACCGCACCACAACCCTCCCCAACCGATTCACTCCACTTCGTTTCGATCATCCCTCGCGCGACTGCACCGGGACGACGCGGCCACGCTCGGCCGCGTCGTCCCGCCAGCGCGCGTCACAATGGAACGCCAAATTGCGTGAAACTGAATAGACTCTTCCGGCGTGTGCACCAACAACCCCGAGGACGCTCCGTCCGAGGGGTTGGTTGGTTATCACGCGAGGTCTTCGTGAACGACCCGTGGGAGTGAACGAAGTCCTGAAAATCGAAGATTTTCTGGATACGCAAACGCTTCGCGTTTGCAAGCAGCTCGTCAGAGCGTGCTCTGATGGTGGATGAGTATCGGAGCGAACGGATGTGAGCGAGAAACGCAATCGGTTGGGGAGGATGTGGCGCGGTGCTGTGCGGAACCGGTTTGTGGTTGGGACTGAAAGTCCCCGCCCGGTCGCGCTTGCATGGTCGCCTCGGCGACCCCTCTCGACGAGGCACGCGGTTTGCGTCGAGATGTCGGCGAGCGGCCGCGACCCGGCGGGGGCTTTCGGGGACTGCCTCATAGCAAGTGTAATCACAGGAAAGTTCCTGTGCATTGTTTTCTCGTAGCGAGCGTGACGGGGGCGTTCGAGGACTTCCTCATAGCGAGTGTAATCGAAGCTGTTTCACTCGGGAAATCCCCTCGACA
>NZ_MEIH01000125.1:0-11941 GCF_001723155.1 Haladaptatus sp. W1 | reverse complement strand
GTGACGAAGGTCATCGGCGTCGTCTCCCTCGTCGCCATCGTCGCCGCCGGATGGTTCGGTCCGCAAACTGCCCGAGAAAACCTCGCCATCCTCGCCGTCTGGGTCGGGTGGTGGGCGGCGTACACGATATCGGTGTACGTCGTCGGCAACACGTGGCCCGCGTTCAACCCGTGGCGAACGGTCGGGGAGTTCCTGCCGTCCCGCGACGCGAGTTATCCCGAGAAACTGGGCGCGTGGCCGAGCGTCGCCGGATTGCTCGCGCTCGTCTGGCTCGAAGTCATCAGCCCGCTCGCCGACAAACCCGACATGCTGGCGGACATCATCGTCCTCTACAGCGTCGTCACCATCGCGGGAACGCTCTGGTACGGCACCGACCGCTGGTTCGGGACGGTGGACCCCATCGCCCGCGTGTTTCGCTACTACGGGCGGGTCGCTCCGCTCCGGCGCACCGAATCCGGCTTTGAGTTCCAACTGCCGGGTGCGCGCCTGACCGAGACGAAACTCGTCACCGGGTTCAACGAAGTGGGGTTCGTCATCGCCATCCTCTGGGTGACGACCTACGACGGTTTCGTCTCGACCCCGCTCTGGTCGGACGTCGCGCGCGCCGTCGCCGCCGCCGGAATCCCGCTGACCGCCGCGTATCTCACGGCACTGCTCGGCGGATACGGCCTCTTCCTCGGCGCGTACCGACTCGCAACGCGGCTTTCCCGCGACACCGCGGACACCTATCTCACCCCTGCCACCATCGCCCGCCGCTTCGCGCCCTCGTTGTTGCCTATCGCGGTCGGCTACCACCTCGCCCACTACGTGAGCTACTTCCTCTCGCTTTCGCCGACCCTTCTGGGCGTGCTGTCGAGTCCGTTCGACCCACCACAGGCCGTCTATATCGTTCTGCCTGCGTGGTTCGGAGCCGTCAACATGGGGTTCGTCCTGCTCGGTCACCTCCTCGCGGTGTGGGTGGCCCACGCCACGGCCTACGACGTGTTTCCGAGCCGATTACAGGCGATACGAAGCCAGTATCCGCTCGTCGCCGTGATGATACTGTACACGATGACGAGCATGTGGATCGTCTCGCAACCGACGCTCACACCACCATGACCTCGACGACAGACTACAGCGTTCCGTCCGGCGAATCGCCCCACGAGTGTGCCTACTGCGGCCACCCATTTCGGAAGGAGGAGTACCTCGTCCTCCACCGCGGGTTAGAACACGGGGACGAACTACCCGAAGACGAGGTGGAAGCGTTCTACGACGCCTACGAAACCGAGACGGAGGAACTCAAACACTTCCGTCTCAAGGCGCTCGGCGTCCTCGTCCTGCTGTACTTCGGGTTCCTGTTCATCTACGCCATCATCGGCGTCTCGTAATTCCGCCGGTCGCCGGTTGGATGCCGATGAGCGACCACCGTTTTCGCCGATACCGTTAGGGTTCGCTCCGTCGTCTCGCATTCCATGCCCTCGATTCGTCGCGCGACGGAAGCCGACGCCAAGCCGATTCTCGACCTTCGCTGTGCGTCCATCCGGGCGTTCGGCACGGAACGGTATCACGAGGAGCAGGTCGAACGCTGGGCGGCACATCCGTTCGGGAGCGCGCCGTATCTGGAGTCGATACGGAACGAATCGGAGTCGGTCGCCGTGGCCGAAGGAAACGGCGAACTCGCCGGGTTCGGCCGCGTCGAACTGGATACCGGCGTGGTTTCGGCGGTGTACGTCCACCCCGACTACGCGCGGAACGGGGTCGGTTCGGCGCTCCTTTCGCACCTCGAATCGGTGGCACGTGACGCCGGGGTCGATTCGCTGACGCTCCACGCCTCGTTGAACGCGGTTCCCTTCTACGAGGAACACGGCTACGAGCGGGTTTCGACGGTGACGCACGAGGTGACCGGCGGCGTCGAACTCGCGTGTGTGGAGATGCGGCGGGACATATCGGTCGGGTGAAAACACGAGCCGTCGGTTTTCGGCCCGCAAACCAAAAGACACGAAACCCTCCGGTGTCTGGTTCGAGTATGAGCAATTACCTCGTTGCGATGGAGGCGGCATGGTTGGTACGTGATGTCGGCGACATCGACGACGCGATTGGCGTTGCGGTCAGCGAAGCCGGGAAACGGCTGAACCAGAAGAACATGGACTACGTCGAAGTCGAAGTCGGCGCGACGGGGTGTCCGGCCTGCGGCGAACCGTTCGATTCGGCGTTCATCGCGGCCCACACCGCACTCGTCGGCCTCGTCCTCGAAATGAAGGTGTTCAACGCCGAGGGCGAGGAACACGCCCAGCGCATCGCCAAGAGCGAAGTCGGCGGCGCGCTCCGCGACGTCCCGCTTTCGGTCGTCGAAACTATCGAATTCGACGAGGACGAGGAGATAGACTTCGGCGACGCCTGAACAGTCCGAACGATTTATACCATAACCATTGGTAATTTCTACGCATGGAACTCCCGACACCCCAAGACCTTCGGGAACACCGAACCGATTTGGGGCTCACACAAAGCGAACTCGCGGAGCGGGCGGGCGTCTCACAGCCCCTCATTGCGAGAATCGAGGGCGACGACGTGGACCCGCGGCTTTCGACGCTTCGGCGAATCGTGAACGCGCTGGAGGAATCGGAAGGCGACATCGTGCGGGCGGGCGACCTCCTGCACAAGTCCGTCGTCAGCGTCGCACCCACCGACACCGTGAGCGAAGCGGTTCAGAAGATGCAGGAAGCGGGCTACTCTCAACTCCCGGTCATCAAAGAGGGTGTCCCGGTCGGCTCGATAAGCGAGAGCGACCTCGTTCACGTCAGCGAAGACGCCCGCGACGAGACGGTCCGCGAGTTCATGGACGAGAGCTTCCCGACCGTCTCGAAGTCGGCGACGCTCAACGAAATCAGCAACCTCTTGGACCACTACAAGGCCGTGATGGTGACGGAAGAGGGCGAAACCATCGGCATCGTCACCGAAGCGGACATCGCCGCACGGCTGTCCTAACGACGAAATAGGGTGTCGGGTCGGTCGCGGTCTTGCTTTTCCGTGTCGGACGATACCGTTTCTCACCACAAACGTATTCCGAGCGACGTCGTAGAGCGACGCATGTGGCCGTGGGAATCCGCGATTTTTGCGTACCTCTGTTATTCGATATACGTTCACGTTCGTCATCACGAACCGCCGGGCGGGACCGCCGTCGTCGTCGCCGCCGTCGCGTCGGTCGTTCCCGACCTCATCGACAAACCGTTGAGTTGGCAGTACGGCGTCTTCCGGAACGGCTACGCCCTCGGTCATTCGGTGTTCGTCAGTCTGCTCGTCGTCGCCGTCGCCCACGCCGTCGCGCGACGGACGTCGCGTCCGCGATTGGGTCTCGCGTTCGGCCTCGGCTTTCTCTCGCACAACGTCGGCGACGCGCTCGAACACATGAACGACGGAATCTGGTACGGCGTCAAACACGTTCTCTGGCCGGTGGTCGTGCTCCCGCCCGACGAGAGTCCGGGTTTCACCGGAACGGTGCGGCAGTTCCTCAGCGAGTATCGGGCCCACCTCGTTCACCACGACTTCACGTCGTACTTCGCCCTCGTCGGCGTGATTTCGGCGTGTACGCTTCTCCTCTGGGCGTACGACGACTTTCCGGTCGCCCGCGAACTGCTGACGACGGTTCGGCGCGTCGTTCGGTGACCGTCCCAACGCCGCGTTCTCCCGTCGGCCAACGCTGAAATACGGGCGATGTCGGGCAGAACCGGGCGGCGGTATTTCGGCCTCCGCGACAGTTTTTTCCGCGAAGTCACCGATTGCCTGCCATGGGAATCGAGATTCGCTCGGCGGAACCGAGGGATACGGAGGAGATACGACACGTCGCGGAGCGGGCGTGGCACTCGGCTCACGCGCCCATCATCGGGGCGGAGGCGACCGACGGCTTCCTCGAACGCTACTACGACGCGGAGACGTTCCGCTCGCTCATCGAAACCGAAGCGTCCATCCTCGACGTCGCCGTGGACGGCGACGTCGGGGTCGTGGGATTCGTCGGTGCGAATCCCGTCGAGGGGTCCACCACGTTCGATTTAGGTCGCATCTACGTCCTCCCCGGTCGGTGGCGCGAGGGTATCGGCGGACGGCTACTCGCCCACGTCGAACGAACCGTCGAGCGGCGCGGCGGCGAGCGAATCCAACTCGGCGTCATGGCCGAAAACGAACGCGCCATCGCGTTCTACGAATCGGCGGGCTACCGGCGCGACGAGAAGTTCTACGACGAGCGGGTCGACACGGCGGGCTACATGTACGTAAAGGAGGTGTGACATGGAGGAATGGTGATGTGAGAAGAAATGGTGAGCGACGGTGGGACACAAGTGGCGAAGTCAACAGGCGGAATCAACAGATGGCGTAGGTGATGCCGACCGCCCCGTCCTTCTGTATCTGTATGTGGACGTTTCCGTAACACTCGTTCGTCTCGACCGTCGTACACTGTTTGTACCCCGTGTCGCTCGAACTGGCGTCGAGGAGTTGGGCGCACACGCGGAACGTCTCCACGTCCGTCGGCCCGGCCCGTTCGAGGTTGTACAGCTCGGCGGTGTCGGCCGGTCCGACCTGACGGGTGACTTCGAAGACGGTTTCGTCGCCCGCCTTCCGTACCACCCAGACGTGAGCCGTCTGCTTCTCGTCGAACCCGTTTTCGAGCCAGATGGTGTGGTCCGGGTCGAACGAACTCGTCTTGGACTCGAACACGCACCCCGCGGCGGCGAACATACCGGCGGAACCGAGCAGGGCGCGACGGGTCAGACCGGACATGGCGAGAACACCACGCCCTGTTTAAATAAGTATTCTGGAACGATGAGTGTGAGCTACCAAGGGTAGAGATATCCCGAACGTTAGTCCAAGCTCAACCCGCGAATCGCCACCGTTTCGCCCTCCGCGACGGTGCCGATAATCCGTCCGTCCGTCTCTTCGGCGAGCGATTCGGCGGCGTCCTCGGGGAGTGCGACGACGAATCCGGTGCCCATGTTGAACGTGCGGTGCATCTCCTCGTCGGAGACGTTGCCGCCGTCCTGCACGAAGTCGAACACCGGTTGTGCGGGGAATGGGTCGTCGATTTCGTAGCGGTGCTCGCCCATGCGGAGCAGGTTCGTCCACCCGCCGCCCGTCACGTGCGCCGCGGCGTGCACGTCCCGCTCGCGGAGCGCGGGAAGCAGGTATGTGTAGAGGCGCGTCGGTTCGAGCAGCGCCTCGCCGACGGTTCCCTCGCCGAGCGGGAAGTCGTCGTCGTAGTCGTGGTCCTTCGTCGCCGCCTTGCGGGCCAGCGTGAGGCCGTTCGAGTGAATCCCGCTGGATTCGAAGCCGACGAGAACGTCGCCCACCTCTGCCTCGCCGGGGAAGATGGCGTCCTTCGGCGCGAGTCCGGCGCAGGCACCCGCGAGGTCCAGCCCCGAGATGACTTCCGGCATGACGGCCGTTTCGCCGCCGACGAGGGCGACGCCCGCTTCCTCCGCACCGGCCGCGAGTCCCTCGCCGACCTGCTCGGAGAACTCCTCGGTGGGTTCGTCCACAGCGAGGTAGTCCACGAAGGCGACGGGTTCGACGCCGCTCGCCACGAGGTCGTTCGCGTTCATGGCGATGCAGTCGATGCCGACCGTCGAGTAGTCGCCGAGCGCCTCCGCAACGAGCAGTTTCGTCCCCACCCCGTCCGTCGCCAGCGCGAGGTACTGGTCGCCGATGTCGAGCAGTCCCGCGTAGTCGGTCGTGTTGTCGATGTCCGAAACCGCGCCAACGAGGGCCGCCGTCGCCGCTTCGCTCGCGTCGATGTCTACCCCCGCGTCGGAATACGTCAGTTCCTCTTCCTCGGTCATGGTGAAATGCGTGTTCCGGGTGAGTAAAGGTTTGCCGTTGTCCCGTTCGACGGTCGCGTTCCAGAGGAAACCGCTCGCTACGAACGGACGACGATTGTGGTGTGATTGCAACCGCTACGAGAAAGTCCTCGAAAGCCCCCGTCACGCTCGCGGTCGTCGGAAGACGTTCCTGCTCACTTCGTTCGCGGGCGTGCGACTTCCGTGGTCACATTCACGTCCGTTCATGTGACCGCTGTGCAGGATACCCGCGCTCTCCACACCGCCCGCGCGGATAGTGCCCCACACAGGGACCACGCAAGCGCGAGCGGACGGCCCCTTTCAGTCCCACCCCGCACCGCTAACAGCGCCGCATCAGCCACACCCTCCCCAGCCGATTGCGCTCCTCACTCCGAAAGAGCACGCTCTTTCATGCTCTCGCTCCGCTCACGAGAACTTCGTTCCGGTGCCTGCGGGACACCCGCAGGTCAGCGAGACGCGACGCGTCTCGCAAGCCTCATCCCTCGCGCGGATATGTCGGAACGGCGCGGCCAGCAGTCGGCCGCGCCGTTCTGCCAGCGCACGCCATGGGAACGACCGGGCTACACGATACGATTCGCTGCCGTGGTGCGCGAAGGAATACCTGCCGTGGAGTACGGTCTCATCAGCGCTTCTACCTGCAGACGCACGAGAACGGAAATCGTTCCGACGAACCGAACGCTCGGGAGTGTCCCGGACGATGTTCGAAAGCGAGATGGTCCGTGCTCGCGCGGTTTTACAGCACCAACAGCGCGTACAGCGCGAGCAGCACGCACGGGACGACCGTGGCGAGGAACGCGGTCGTGCTCCACTGCTGGACTTTCTTGCCGTCAAGCGGTCCCCACGGGAGCATGTTGAAGCCCGCGAGGAGGAAGTTAATCTGCGCGCCGCGGTAGCCGATTTCCGTGACGACGGACGGTCCGACGAAGATGAGCGGGAAGAACAGAACGCCGAGGACGACGTTCGTCATGGGTCCGGCCAGCGCGATGAGGCCGTTTTCACGCTCCGTCACCATCCCCCGATGATACACAGCGCCGGGTGCCGCGAAGAGGAACCCGGCGAGTCCGCCGACGATGGCGAGCAACAACATATTGTAATCGGCGCGGAACTCGGCGAGTTGGCCGAACCGAATCGCCACCACCTTGTGGGCCAACTCGTGAAGAAGGAAGCCGATACCCGCCGTGAACAGCGAGACGACCAACGCTCCGACGAACGTCGCCGACGAGAATCCCATTCCGGGCTGGAGGAGCGACTGCCCGAATCCGGGCTGAAGAAAGAGGGTGAAGGCGAGGCCGAGCGCGCCCCACGCGACCAGCAGGTCGCGGAGTTCGCGCGCGCTGAAGCGGATGTTCACGTCAGCGCACCCCAGATGAGGTCGGCGCTGTTGTGCGCGCCCTCGACCATCAACCGCGTGATTTCATCGACGCCGCCGATTTGGGGACCGAGGAACGGTAGGACGACGAAAGGGAACAGGGCCGTCGCTATCATGCTCCCGACGTTCGTCATGGCGACGACGGCGATGAGTCGGAAGAGCGGCACGTCGAGCATCCGGGACATAATGTCCGCGAGGGGCAACTCCTCGTCGCTCATGATGTCGTTGAGCTTAGCGATATCGGCGATGTTGACCTGCGTGTATTTCAACTCCATGTACCCCGCGAACCACCCGGGTGCGAGCAGGGGGTTGATGCTCGTCAACCACGCGATTGCGCCGCCGACGAGGGCGCTAATCCAGTGTGCCCCGGCGAGTTTCGCCAGTCCGAAGGCGAAGATACCGTTGAACAGGAACCACGCCGCGAACACCTGAATGAGAAACGTGTTTCGGACGCCCGCCATCGCCAAGAGGATGAAAAAGGCGAAGAAGGCGACCGTGATGAAGTAGCCGAACAGTTTGAAAAACGAAAACCGCTTACCCGTCTCGGTGCCGACCAGCGACTCCATCGGCGGAAGGGTGCTCGGGTTGGCGAGATAACTCTCGATTCCGGCGCGGTGACCCGCGCCGACCACGGCGATGACGTCGTGGCCCGCTTCGCGGAGCGCGACGAGTTTGTGCGCGATGAAGGCGTCGCGTTCGTCGATGAGCGCCTCCGCACCACCGGGCGAGAATCGACGGAACTCCTCCATCATCGCCGTAACCACGTCGCCGTCGGTGAGGTCCTCGATGTCGAACTCCTCGTCCAACTCCTCTTCCTCAACCGTTCCGCTTCCGAGGAGAACCCCGCCGAGCACGCCGAGCACCATGCCGATGCCGACGCCGACGACGAGCGAGGTGAGGATTCGGAGCACGACGCCCCCGATTCCGACGAGCGTCCCGGCGCTGACGACGCCGAGGGCACCGGTGCCGACCGCGAGGCCGCCGACGATTCCAAGCACCAAGCCGCCGCCGAGCGCTATATCGATGCGCCTCGTCAGGCCGACGGAGAGGGCGAGGCCGCCGAGCACGAGTCCGGCGACGGTGCCGCCACCGAGACCGCCGACGAGTTGGAGCGTACCGCTTCCCGCACCGAGGGTGAGCGTGGCGTTCAATCCGAGGAGCGGCGAGAGGAAGATGCCGAATATCATGGCGAAGAAGACGCCGAAGACGGCACCGCCGATGAGGCCGATGGTGAGCGGGTCGGTGACGCCGAGGGCGAGACTGCCCACCATCCGTAACTTCTCGCGGGCGCTCATCCGCGCCCAGAAGCGCTGAATCGTCATCTGGATGTCGCGGTCCACCAGCGCCACGCCGCTACCGTGTCGTTCGGCGGCGTCGATGGCGGCCTTCATGTCCGCGCCGGGTTGGATATCGAACTCCTCGCCCATGCGCGACTGGACGTACGACAGCATCCAATACGCCAAGAACTGGAAGACGGTGTTTCCGTGAAGGAGGTCGGACGGGTCGAGGTCGTCAGCCACTTCCCCCTGCATCTGCCGGTATCGTCCCTCGTCGAGTTCGACGGCGACGATTTCCGGTTGATCCTCCTCGATGGCTTCTTCCACTCGCTCGACGCTCGTTTCCGAGACGTGGGCCGTTCCGACGACTCGTACGTTTCCCTCGCCGCCACCGGATGACGGCGGGTGCTGGTCGGTCATCAATGACGATACTCTCCCTCCATTTTTACCAGTATCGATGACAAGGCAATTTTTCTACCCGTTTCGGTTGCGAATCGAATTAATCCGCCCGGTGAACGAGAACACGGCCGTGGCTCTTGACGACGACTTCGTGGTTCTCGACAACGAACGATATTTCGCCCGTGACGGGACGGAGTTGGCCGTCGCCGCGGGGGCCGAAAATAGTTTCGAGGGCGTCCACATCGACGACGTGGTGGAGTGGTTGTAGTTCTTCGGGGGCACGACCGCTCGCCGACGAGAGCGTCTCGACGATGGTTTGGACGAGCGTCATTTCGCCGCCCCACGAGTACTGTGCCGACGCGACCGGTTCGGGCGTTCCTTGTAACACGGGGTCGTTCATGAATCGATTCGACGATTCGGACGCACATGCTACTGTGCGTTTAATGGTTGAGTTTTTAAATAGGGGCAGAAATGTGAGCAGAATTTCATCGGACGGAGCTGTCGACAAACTCAAACAAGTCCTCGTACGCGTCGGGGAAATCAGCGATTTCGACCGACCCGCGTTCGGAGTCCCACGCCACGAGTCCCGCCTCGTCGAGCATCGGGAGGTGAACGTGCACGAGCGCGATTCGCATCCGGTCCGTTTCTCCGTCGAGTCGGTCGGCGAGCACCGACACCGGAATCGGCTCGTCTTCCGAGCGGATGACGACCAACGCCTCCCGTCGAGTCGGCACCGAGAGTACCTTGAAGATGGCATTCAGCGAGGGAGTCGTAGCATCGTCCCATCGGCTACCGTCCCCCGGGATTGTCTCGATTGTCATACCAGAACCCAGACACCGAGGGGCATTGAGTGAGAGGGCTAAACGATTAGTCTCGCTCCGGCTCGTCGAAGATGGCGGAGAGGACTTTTCGTTCCGCGATTCGGAGATGCTTGTGCAGGGTCGGCGGCGCGATGTCCAGCGATTCGGCGAGTTCCTCGCCGGTACTTCCTCGCGGCCAGTCGTAGTATCCGGCCCGATAGGCGGTCGTGAGAGCGGTCAGCTGGCGTTCGGTGAGACGGTCGTCGAGCGTATCGCGGAACCGGGCGCGCGTTTCGGTCGGTTGTTCGACCGTCTGTCGAGAGACGAGTTCCGCGTCCTCGAACACGCCCGTCATGGCGTTGACCACCTCTCGAACGTCTCCCGACTCCGGAATGTCGACGGTGACGTGCGCAATCCCCTCCTCCGCAACCGCCGAACGGATGATGCCACCGTGATTTGCGAGCGTGGAAAACGCCATCGGCCCGGCGTAGCGAACTTCCAGCAGGCACTCGTCCTCTCGCTGGGTTATGGCTCGAAAGTGCGTGACGCCCTCGAACTCTTCGAGGAATTCGAGCACTCGCTCGGGGTCGCTACCCTCCGTCGAGACGTACAACAGGAGCGAGCCGTCCGGGTGCAGTACGGCGTCTTCGAACCGGGACGTACCGCCGACCTGTTTCGTGAGCGCGGTAAACGGATAGTCGTCCTCCGAGAACCGGAAGGTCAGTTCGATGGTCCGTTCCGAGACGAGCGCCTGTCGCGTTTTGACCGCGGAGAGGGCGTAACCGACCATCTCCCCGAGCTCCCCCAGAACCTCGCGTTCGGGCCCCTCGAACGCGAACGGACGGTTGGCGTAGACGCCGAGGACGCCGTGAATCGAATCGTCGTACCGGAACGGAACGAACGCCATCGACCAGCGACCGGCGTCGGAGTCCGAAGCGCCCCACTCGTCGCCGCGGTCAGCGTCCTGTACCACCCACACCGACCGATTTCGAATCGCCTCGATGGCCGGTCCGTCCGACGCGTCGAAGTCCATCCGCCGGAGCCGCTCTGCGTCTTCCTCGTCGATACCCGCCCGCGACACTATCGTCAACGTCTCCAACTCCCGGTCGAAGCGAGCCACGAGCGCGAATCGATAGGGGTCGGCGTCGGCGATGCGGTCACAGACCGTTCGCTCTACCTCGTCCGCGGTGTTCGCACGGACGACGGCGCGGTCGATGCTTCGAACGACGGCGTTGATGTGGCGAAGCTGTTCGAGTTCGTCGCGCTGTGCTCGCAGCGCCGCGTCCCGCCGCTTTTCCCACGAGATGTCGCGGACGACGCCGACGGTTCCCTCGAATTCGCCGTCGGAAAGCACCACGGAAAACCGGAGTTCACAGGGGACCCGTTCCCCGTCCGCGTTTCGGATCGGAGCCTCCATCGCTCGGACCCCGCCCGGTTCGTTCGCCAGCAGGTCCGCGATTTCGTCTTCGACCCGCGTCACGTACGCTTCATCGACGAGAAACGAGGCGTGTTCGCCGAGCAGCTCCGCGCGGTCGTATCCGGTGGCCTCGACCGTGGCGTCGTTGACCGAGACGAAGCGACCGGCCGGGTCGAGTTGGTAGATTCCGTCCCCGATGGCGGCGACGACCTTTTCGGTCGCCAACAGTCGGGTTTCATCCGTCCCTCCCTCCGTTTCCGCTTCCTCCGTTTCCCCCACCTCCCGTTCCTCGCTCATTGCGATACTAGCCGTTAGCGAGGTGGATAACTCTGGCGCGCAGGGAACCGCGGCCAACTAAATACGCCGCCCGAGAATGGCCGGGTATGGCAGACACGGCAACCCTGATGGATTCGTACACCGAGATGACCGAACTGCTGTTGCCGAACGACACGAACAACCTCGGTCGGGCGCTCGGAGGTGTGGTGTTGCACTGGATGGACATCTGCGGGGCCATCGCGGCGATGCGATTCTGTGGGAACCAGTGCGTCACGGCGTCGATGGACCACGTGGACTTCATCTCGCCCATCGACCGCGGCGAGGTGGCCGTGGTGGAGGCGTTCGTCTTCGAAACCGGCCGGACTAGCATCGACGTAAAGGTGAACGTCCGGGCGGAGGACCCGCGGAAGGGCGAGGAACGCGAGACGACGACCTCGTTTTTCACGTTCGTCGCGCTGGACGAAGACGGCAACCCGACGCCCGTCCCGGATCTCGACTGCCCGGACGAAAACCAGCAGGCGCTCCGCGATTCGGCCCGCGAGGAGCGACTCCAACAGCTCCAGAACGTGGTTGACCGAATC
>NZ_MEIH01000124.1:0-14097 GCF_001723155.1 Haladaptatus sp. W1 | reverse complement strand
GGCGAGCGTCACCGGGTGGCTCTCGTAGGGGTTGACGACACCCGGCCCGAGGCGGATGTCCTCGGTGGCGTCGGCGACCCGCGAGAGGACGGTGAACGGGTCGCGGTTATTGTAGTGGCTGCTGGCGAACAGCGTGTCGAAGCCCTCGTCCTCGGCCGTCTTCCCGTGTTCGACCAACTCGGAAATCGGCTCCTCGGGCGTGAGTTCAATCCCGCGCAAACTCCCACCCCCGGAGCGCCTGCCGGACGAAATCCCCCTCGACCGACCGAAACAGGTTGTCGCTTCCCCCGTGGTCGCCGAACTCCCAATCGCGGACGACGACGACGGGCAGACCGTCGTCGCCCTCGCCGCTCACGAGGTTCGCCGCGGAGGCGAGTTCGTCCACGACGGATTCGACGGTCACTTCGAGTTCGTGGCCGTCCCTGTCGCGCTCGCCCCGCCAGTCGCGACTCGCGGGGGTTCCGTCCCAGCCGATAGCGACCCCGCGCTGTCCGTGGCGAAACGGGCGGCCACAGGTGTCGGTGACGACGACGGGCACGTCCAGCGAGAGTCTCGCCCGAATTCTGGCGGCGCTCTCGCTCGGTCGCTTCGGGAGCAAGAGCAGGTCCGCGTCCCCCGTGTTCGACCGGTCGATACCCGCGTTGACCCCGATATGGCCGAACCGCGTCGCTGTCAGTAGGAAGGGTGCTTCCATGACGAGTTCCGTGCTCTCTTCGAGGACGGCCTGTGCGAACCGCGGGTCTTTCTCCTCCCCCGAGATTTCCGACAGGCGTCCCGCGATTTCCTCCGCTCGCGGACTCGCCGGGAATTCGTCGAGCGTTGCGGTCCGCCCCTCGGCTTTCGAGACGATAGTACTCGCGACCAACAGCACGTCGCCGGGTTCGAGGTCAACTCGTTCCTCGACGAGCGCCGCGATGTCGTCGCCGGGTTCGACCTCGGGAATCCCGGATACCGCGAAGACGTTCATGGCTGGGCGTTGGTGCGCGCCGATAAAAACCCGCCCGGAAGGTGCAAAACGGGTCAGCTTTCGTGTTTCTGGACATCCATCTCGCCGTCCTCGACGGTTACGACGAACATCGTCGCCATCTCCGCCGGGGCCGCCCCCGTCGCGCTCCCCGGATTCAACAGGCGGACGCCATCGACCGTCTCGTCCATCGGTCGGTGCGTGTGCCCCCCGACGCCGACGACGGACGCGTCCGTCGCTCGCTTCGCCGAGGTTTCTTCCTCGACCGTCTCGCGGACGATTCGAGCGACCCGTTCCCTGTATCCGCGTTTCGGTCCCGTTCCGTGCGTAACGACGAAGGTGACGCCGCCGACTTCGAGGGTCGCCACGTCGGGCAAGCGAAGCGACTTCGGGTCGGTGTTTCCGCCGACGGCGGTGTAGTTGCCGTCCGTCAGTTCGTGAACCGACGCCAGCGCGTCCGCCGAATCGAAATCCCCGGCGTGAATCGTGTGGTCCGCACGCATGATTCGGGTTCGAACCCAATCGGGGATTCGGTTCGCGCGCGACGGGATGTGCGTGTCGCTGATGACGGCGACCCGGAGCATGGTCGCCGTTTCGTCGCCCGAGTAGAAAAACGTTTGAGCGCGATGCGTCGGAACGTTTTAGTCTTCGCTGATGGTTTTCAGACTATGGTCGGTCGTTCGTCTCGACGCGGCTTTCTGCGTATTTCCGGCCTCGGCCTGTCGATACTCGGCAGCGGCTGTAGCGCCCTCCAAGCGCAGTCGCCCCGTCGAGACCCGCGCTGGTCGGTCGAATTCGACGGGACCCCGGCACGAGCGACGACTCTCTCCGACGGCGGCCTCGTCATCGCAACGACGTTCACGCCCGACGGCGAACTCGGTCACCTTCGATTCTCCGGCGAGTACCAACGACTCGCCGAACTGATACAGGTCAAGACGCCCCCGGTCGTTTACGACCACCGCGCGCTCGTCGAATCCGAGGGCATCGTCCGCACCGTCGCGCTCGACGGCAGTTCCCAAACGCGGCTTCGAACCGGGTACTTGGCGCTCGGCCACTACGCTCCGGTCGTTTCGCGGTCGTCCATGTTCGGCGTCGGCTACAGCGACGAGTTCGGCAAATACGTCGTCTTCGCGCTCGATTTGACCGCCGAACGGATTCGCTGGCTCCGCCCGTTCGGCACCGTTCGGGCGTCCGTCACCGCCGACGGCGAGCGTGTTTTCGCCGCGTCCCCGTCCGGGGTCGTCCGCGCCTACCGCGTGGACGACGGGGCGACGCTCTGGCGGTGCGAGGTCGGGAAGGGGCGCGGTTGGCACACCGCGGGGATTCAGTTCTCGTCGCTACTCGGGGCGGGATGACTGCCCTCGACGCCACGGATGGCTCGATACGCTGGCAGACCGAGAGCAGTTGGATCGCGTCCGTGGACACCGTGCCCGCGGTGGCCGACTCGACCGTCTACGCCGTGTTGTCGCTCTACTCGAATCATCACCGAACCGTATTCGAGACTGAGACGTACCTCATCGCCTTTCACCTCGATACCGGCGCGGAGCGCTGGCGAACGCGCGTCAGCTACGGGACGCCCCTCACCGTGACCGAGGACGGCATCGTCGCCGAGACCGTGGAGAAAGTCGAGACGGACCGCGGGAACCGAGAATTTCGAAAGAACCTCTCCGTCTTCGCTACCGGTGGCAAACGGTTGACGAAGTACGACCTGCCCGACAGGGCGACGATGCGTCCCGTCCTCCTCGACGACGCGGTTATCGCCGGATACGGGAAGACCGTCGCCGCGTACGACCGCTGAATCGGCGGCGTATTCGACGTCGCTCCTCTCGCCCGAGGGTTCAACTGCCACTGGCCCGTCTCCCTTCCCATGGACGAAACCCACGTCGTCACCTGTTTTCTGCGCAACCGCGGTGCGGTGTTGCTCCTCCGGAGAAGCGAGGACGTCGGGTCCTATTCGGGACAGTGGGGCGGGGTCGCCGGACACGCGGAGGGCGACCCGGACGCGCTCGCACGCGAGGAAATCGAGGAGGAAACCGGACTGCTCTCCGCCTGCACGTTCGTCCGCGCCGGGGCACCTTCGACGTGGCCGACGACTCGCTCGACAAGCGCTGGGTCGTTCACCCGTACCTGTTCGACTGTGCGAGTCGGGACGCGACCACGGACTGGGAGACGACCGAGACGGCGTGGGTTCCCCGACCGAAATCCTCCGGCGCGAGACGGTGCCGGACCTCTGGACCTCCTACGACCGCATCGCGCCGACGGTTCAGTCCGTCGCCGAGGACGCCGACCACGGGTCCGCGTATATCTCCGTCCGGGCGCTCGACGTCCTCCGCGACCGGGCCGGAGTGCGCGCGGTCCGCGGCGGCGACTGGGACGAACTGACCCGACTCGCGGCGGACCTCATCGACGCTCGACCGAGCATGGCCGCGCTGGCGAACCGCGTGCACCGCGTCATGGCTGACGCGAGCGGCCGACGAACCCCGAGGCGGTCGAACGCGCCGCAATCGAGGGAATCGAACGCGCCTATCGCGTGGACGAGGCGGCGACGAGCAACGTCCGCGAACGAATCGCGGACGAAGTCGTCCTCACGCTTTCCCGCTCCGGGACGGTGCTGGACGCGCTTCGCGCCGCCGACCGCGCGTTCGTCGCCGAATCCCGTCCCGCCCGTGAGGGCGTCGGCGTCGCGGAATCGCTGGCCGAGGAAACTGACGTGACGCTCCACACCGACGCCGCGATAGGGCACGTGCTGGCGACGGAGGGCGTCGAGCGCGTCGTCGTCGGAGCCGATTCCGTCCTCCCGAACGGCGACGTGGTGAACAAGACCGGCACCCGCGGGGCGGCGCTCGCGGCGGCCCACGAGGACGTGCCGGTGTTCGTCGTCACCGCCACCGACAAGGTTCGAACCGAGGACGACCCCGTGCTGGAAGACGGCCCGTCAGACGCGGTGTACGACGGCGACGCGGACCTCTCGGTCCTGAACCCCACGTTCGACGTGACGCCCGCGGCGTTCGTCTCGGGCTACGTCACGGAGCGCGGCGTCCTCCGTCAGACTGACATCGAAGAGGTGGCTTCGGAATTGCAAGAACTATCACGGTGGATGAAAGATACTCCGTGACGATGGATTGGTCCAAATCCTCACTCTCCGAGTCGAAGGGCTTTCTCGCCCGAAAAATCGACCGCATCCTCGCGCTGGTCGCCGTCGGGACCCTCGCGTTCGTGCTCTACCTCGTCGCCAACGCGAATTCGCTCCGAGGGAGGCTGTTCAACGTGGCGCTCGCAGGGTACGTCGTCGTCTTCTATTTCGCATACTGGCGGACGGTTTCGGACTGACGAACCGCGGTATTTCGAATCCGTGAACGGCGGCGGTCGGCCGTCCCAACGCGCAAGAGTCAAACCACTCTGGCGGGTACTCCCGCTCGGGCGGCGGTGACGAAAGTTACCCCCTCCGAGCCCCTTGTGACGAGGATTTCTCCCGAGCCGCCCCTTTCGATACGCCCCGAGAGGAATCTCTTCCTACACGCTTTCGAGCACCGCGACGGCTACCGCGCCAGCGGTGAGCGTCGTCCGCGGAATCGCTCCGGGGCGTTCGATACGCACGTCGTAGGCGGTCCGCGGCGAGAGCCGTCCAGAAATCGTCCCGACGTGTTCGCCGTTCGGTGCCGTGACGGTGAACGTGCGTGGGAACGGCGAGAACACGTCCACGACGGTGTTCAGCGCGCCAGCGATGCCCCGGCGGGAGGACAACTCGGCGATGCGTTCCCCGTCCGGTCGGTCGATGGTCCAGTGGTGGCGGCGAAAGTCCAACTCCCGCGAGAGGACGAGTTCGGGTTCGTCCGTCTCCGATTTCACGAGCGTGTACTCCCCCTCGATGTCGAAGGTCTGGCCAGAATCGACGCGGAAGACGGCGTTTCCCTCGGAGTCCTGAAACGGAAACGTGGCCCGGCCCTCCGCGACCTTGCGTTCGGTGGTGAGCAGCGTGTTCCCGTCCGGGTCGGTCACCCGGAACTCCTCGCGGAGGAGGTGTTTCTTGACAGTACATTCGCGTCCCTCGAATGACCACCCGCCGACGTCGCCGCGTCCCGTCATTGCGGCCGTCTTCGAAACGAACCGACAGTAAACTACCGATGCCGCGTGGCGGTTGGGCGGTATCGCCTTCCCCCTTCCGAAGATTCATTCCGACGCCGTTGGTACCCTTCCGCATGCAGATTTCCCACCTCGGAATCCACGAGTCGGTCGAAGCCGTCTTCCCGCCCGAGCAGTTGCGCGAGGAACTCTCCGCGCTCGACCCGACGGTCGCGGTGGTCGGTGACGGTGACCGCGATGCGCTCGCCGACTGCGATGCGCTCGTCACGTTCGCCTATCGAGAGTCCTTCCTCGACGCCGACCTCGAATGGATACACTCGATTCAGGCGGGGTACGACCGCTTCCCGCTCTCCGAGCTCGAAGAAGCGGGTATCATCCTGACGAACAGCACGGGGATTCACGGCACCAGCGTCGGCGAAACCGTGTTGGGAACCATGCTCGAAATCGCCCGTCGTCTCCACGCTTTCGCTCGTCAGCAAGCCGCCCACGAGTGGAACCGCCCGGACTGGGACGAGCCGTTCACGCTCCAGCACGAGCCGATATGCGTGGTCGGCCTCGGAACCCTCGGGCAGGGAATCGCCAAGCGCGCAGACGCCATCGGTATGCACGTTACGGGCGTTCGCCGGTCCGCCGAGTCGGTACCGCACGTTCGGACGGTGTACGCGAACGACGACCTCCACGAAGCAATCTCGGACGCTCGGTTCGTCGCGCTGGCGACCCCCCTCACCGACGAGACGGAGGGGCTGATGGGCGAAGCGGAGTTCGACGCCATGCGGGACGACGCCTACTTCGTCAACGTGGCTCGCGGGGATTGTGCCGACCAAGACGCCTTGGTCGCGGCGTTGCAGGGCGGCGACATCGCGGGTGCCGCCCTCGACGTGTTCGAGGAGGAACCGCTCCCCGAGGACTCGCCGCTGTGGGACATGGACGACGTTATCGTCACGCCCCACGCCGCCGCGGCGGAGGTCGATTACTACCGCCACATCGCGGAACTCGTTCGGGAGAACACGCTGCACATCGACGCCGACGAGGAACTCACCAATCGAGTCGTGTAGGCGGGCCGTCTCCGGTTGGGATTCCCGGTGATTCGCCGACCGAGCCATGCGACGTTTCTCGAAGTTCGTTCGAATGCGATGTGGATTCCGTGGATATAGCCGCCATCGTTTGACAGTTGGTAACATCTAACGTTGTGGGTGGAGTAGGAGAACTAGCGCTCGCTGTGATGGTGATTCGGACACGAACGGCGTCTGAATGGGCGCGACAGAGGGGGGAACACAATGGCAACGACAGCGAAAGACGCTGATGAAACGACCATCGAACGATTTCGGGAGGGCCTTCGAGGGACGGTGATTCGGCCGGACGACCCGGAGTTCGACGACGCGCGCACGATTTACAACGCGATGATAGACAAACGTCCCGGACTCATCGTTCGGTGTGCCAACGTCGGGGACGTAATCGCGGCCGTGAAGTTTGCTCGCGAACAGGACTTCGACGTCGCCATCCGAAGCGGGGGGCACAGCGGTCCAGGTCTGGGACTGGTGGACGACGGACTGGTCATCGACCTGTCGGGCATGACGGGCATCCACGTGGACCCGGACGCGAACACCGTGCGAGTCGAACCCGGGTGCACGTGGGGTGACGTGGATTCCGCGACCCACGCGTTCGGCCTCGCAACTGTGAGCGGGGTCATCTCGACGACCGGGGTTAGCGGCCTGACCCTCGGCGGTGGACACGGCTATCTGACCCGGAAATACGGCCTGACCATCGACAACCTGCTGAGCGCGGATGTGGTACTCGCGGATGGACGCTTGGTTCGCGCGAGCGAGGACGAGAACGAAGACCTGTTCTGGGCGCTTCGGGGCGGCGGCGGCAACTTCGGCGTGGTCGTCTCGTTCGAATACGAGTTGCACCCGGTAGACACGGTGGTCGGGGGGCCGCTGTTCTGGCCGATATCGGAACTCGAAACGACGATGCGCTGGTACCGCGAGTGGCTCCCGCAGGCCCCGGAGGACGTGTACGCGTTCTATCTGATCGCCGAGGTGCCGGGCGAACCATTCCCGGAAGAACTCCACGGTCAGAACGTGTGCGGACTGATGTGGTGCTGTCTGGGGTCGGAAACCGAAACCGATGCGGCGCTCCAGTCGGCCCGCGACGCCGCCGAACCGTTATTCGAGCACGTCGAGTCGATGCCCTATCCGGCGGTCCAAGGCATGTTCGACGGCCTCTACCCGCCGGGCGACCAGTGGTACTGGAAGGGGGATTACGTGCGCGAGTTGACCGACGACGCCATCGCCGTCCACGAGCGTTTCAGCGAGGTGCCGACCCCGAAATCGACGATGCACCTCTATCCCATCGACGGGGCGGTCCACGACGTCTCACCGGACGAGACCGCGTGGAGCGTTCGCGACGCTACGTGGTCGATGGTTATCGTGGGCGTTGATGCCGACCCGGCAAACGACAAGAAAATCACCAAGTGGGCCCGCGACTACTGGCATGCGCTCCACCCGCACACGGTCGGTGGCTCGTACATCAACTTCATGATGGAGGAAGGCAAGAATCGGATACAGGCCAGCTACGGCGACAACTACGAACGGTTGCGTGGGGTCAAGGCGAAATACGACCCCGACAACTTCTTCCACGTGAACCAGAACATCGAACCGGCGAACTGAGAGCAGGGAAACCGTTTCCCTCGCGGTACGTTTCTACTCCGACCCGACGAATCGCATCGCGCCCTCCGCCACGATTCGCGCCGTCTCGACCACTTCGTCGGTGTAGACGAACTCGCCCGCGCCGTGGATGTTCTCGCCGTCCGGCCCGACGATGACGGTCGGGAGGTCCGCGCGGTCGCCGAGGTAGTTGAAATCGCCGACGCTGGCGAAGTAGCCGAACTCCGGTTCGACGCCCGCCACGGATTCCGTCGCGCCGACGAGCGACGTCACGAGGTCGTGGTCCTCCGGCGTGACGTAGGGTCCGTACTTGATGCCGGGGTCCGGCGACTCGCGGAAGCCGATTTCCACCTCGCTCTCGATGTCGAGGGCCGCGACGGCCTCCTCTGCCTGTTCGCGCACGATTTCCTCCGTTTCGCCGAGGACGACGTGGCGGTCCACCATGAGCTGGGCGCGTTCGGGAACCGAGAGAGTTTGGCTGCCGCCCTCCAGTAGAAGGGGACAGACCGACCCGTCGCCGAGTTTCGGGTGGCTTCCCACGTCGAGATTGGAGAGCGCGTCGGCGACCTTCCCGGCGTCCACGACGGCGTTGGTTCCCTTGTGCGGTTGCGAGCCGTGGGCCGCGTGGCCTTTCACTTCGATGTCGTAGAGGAAGCGCCCGCGAGCGCCGAGGAGGAGCGCGGGATTGTCGATGTCCTCCTCTTGTGCGAGAATCGGGCCGGGTTCCGTCACGATGGCGGCGTCGTAGTCGTCGGTGTAGCCGTCGCGGATGAGGCGGTCGGTGCCGAGTCCGTACGGCCCCTCCTCGTCCACCACGGCGGAGAGAACGACGTCGCCCGCGAGGTCAACGTCCGACTCCGCCAGCGCTTCGAAGGCGACCATGACCGCGGCGAGGCCGCCCTTCATGTCGCAGGCTCCCTGTCCGTACAGTTTGCCGTCTTCGATGCGCCCCGAGCAGGGGTCTTCCTCCCAATCCTCGACCAACAGCACGGTGTCCATGTGCGCGTTGAGCAGGAGCGTGGGGGCGTCCGGGTCGCTTCCTTCCAGTCGGGCGAGCACGTTATCGCCCTCGTACTCCGTGATTTTCGGCTCGCTGACGTGGTGGTACTCGGGGTCGAGGTCGCGCGAATCCAGCCAGTCGTACACGAACTCGCTCAGTTCGTGCTCTTCGAAGTACGGCGAGGGAATTTGCACCATCTCCTGCAGGAGGGAAATGGTCTCGTCCGGGTCGATCCGCGCGAGTTCAGCGGATTCAGCGGGTTCAGTCATCCGAGGTCACATCCCCGATGGTCGGGTCGTGGTCGTCGCTCGCCACGCCCGGGAGTGTGTCGAGAATCGCGCCGACGTCGGTTCCGCGCTGGTTTCCGAGTCGCCAGTAGACGGCGAAGATGCCGACCCCCACGACCATCCACGGGAGGTAGATGCGGAGCGTGGGCGCGGCCTCGAACGCGGTCCAGTACGCGTTCACCACCGTCGCGCGGAACGCGCTCACGAGCGGAACGGTTCCGGCCAACGGCGCGGCGAAGAAGTCGCCGAACGCACCGGGAAGTCCGGTGATGAAGTCGCCGAGCGCGGCGGGAAGTCCGCCGAAGTTCGCGGCCTTGGTCAGCAACCCGACCGCACCGAGGGTCGCCACGACGCCCGTGACGGGGGTGAGCCAGCCGTAGTCGAAGCCCGCTTGCTCCACGAGGTCGGAACGCGACGCCCGGACGTACAGCAGGGTCAGCGAGACGGTGGCGTACGCGATGAGGTAGCTGAACGTGGCGATGACGATGGCCTCGTTGAGGCCGTCGCTCCAGAACGTCAGCGCGGCGGCGACGACGTACAGCGTGGCGAGCGAGTAGTGCGGCGTGCCGAACCGCTGGCTCACCGCGGAGAACTGCTTCGGGAACACCTCGTCCCACGACCACGAGTAGGGCATCTTGATGCCCGCGGCCATCACCGCGTGGACGCTGGAGGCGGTTGCGAGCAGGCCGCCGAACGCGACGACTGCAGTGGCGCTCCCGCCGAGGAACGATTCGGCGGCCGTCGCAAGCGGCCGCTCGGAGTTCGCCAGCACGGTGTAGTCGCCGACGACGCCGTAGATGACGGCGGCCGTCCAGACGTACAGGACGACGAGGATCAGCGTCCCGCCGACCATCGCCAGCGGGAGGTTCTTGGACGGGTTCTTCACTTCAGCGCCCATCTGCCCCGCGACTGCGATGCCGATGTAGGCGTAGAACAGCGGGACGGCGGCCCCGATGAACCCGTCCATTCCGCCGGTGAAGAACGGCTGGTAGTTGTCCGGGTTCACGTGGAACGACCCCGGGATGACGAGGACGAGGATGGCCAGCATCAGCACCGCCATGATGGCGTTCTGCGAGAGGCTGTACTCCTTCGTGCCGACGAGGTTCACGAGGAAGAGGACGGTGAGGAGCGCGAAGCCAGCGATTTTCGGGTCGATGCCGGGGTAAAACACTTGGAGGTAGCTGCCGAAGCCGAGCGCGAGCACGGCGTCGGCGGCCATGTACCCTAACCACTTCGACCACGTGACGATGAAGCCCGGAAGCCGACTGTCGAACGTCCGGGAGATGTAGGCGTACGACCCGGCGGCGGCCGGGAAGATGGTCGCCATCCAACTGTAGTTCACCGCGATGGCCATCGCCAGCAGTCCGGAGAGGACCACCACGAGGATGACGCTCGGCCCGGTCGTGGAACTCGCTGTGCCGAGGGTGACGAACAACCCGGCACCGAGCGTCCCCGCGACGACGGTGCTCATCGCCCCGAACAGGCCCATGTCCCGCGAGAGGCTATTGCTGTCTTTGCCGTGTGATGATGACATATGATGACATACACCTATGTCCCCGCTTAGTCCCCGTCCCTAGCATGTGCGGTGTTACATCTGGGAAGGGTGGTTTGCGAGCGAAAAATGGAGAGAAAAAGCAGCGACAACCGGAGATGAGTGGATACTGAAAAATCAACCACTGCGATGAAGTCCCAGAAAGTCCCCGTCCGCTCGCGACGAGGTGGAGTTGGTTGGTCTATGACTGCAAATACAGACGTCAATGAGACCGCAACCGCACAGCATCAGCCACACCCTCCCCAACCGACTCCTTCGCATTCGCTCAGTCGTCCCTCGCGTGATAGCCACGCAGGTTCGCGGCCGATAGCTGGCCGCGAACCTGTTGGCGCACGCGCCACGGCGGTTAGTCAGTAGCGCTCATTCCGGTTTCTGAATGGCGCGCGCTGACAAACCGACGCGGCCAGCTATCGGCCGCGTCGGTTCGGTGAAGCCGTGCGAGGGATGAGTATCGGAGGCCGACGGCCGAGAAACGCAACCGGTTGGGGAGGGAGTGGCTGTTGCGGTGCGGTCAGTGTGTCTGGGGGGCTTTCTGGGCCAACAATTCAGTCACTGCAATCACGGTGAACGCATAATCACGGCTAAGCAAGCGTACCGAACCACGAAATGGGGGAAGAATACAGGAGAGAAAAATCAACTAGCAGAGTCCGTCGTTACTGACTCGTGGAGACGATTTCCACGACGGAACGGTGGTCCAACTCGGAACTCGAACCGATTTGGCGCTTGCTCCGGCAGTCGATGCCGTGGAGGAACCCATCTCCGATATCAGAGTGCAGGTGGTACGCGAAGTCCTCGGCCGTCGAACCGCCGGGGAGGAGGAAGCAGTCGCGGAAGACGCCCTTCTCGCTGCCGCTGCCGTTGGCCGACCCGGGGAAGACGGCGATGAGGTCGAGTTCGTCGAACAGCGCGGCTTCGAGGGCGCGCTGGACCCCCGTCCCGTCGAACTCGTTGGTGAACTCCCGAATCTGGTCGAGGCCCTGTTCCTGTTCCTCGCTCACGTCGCCCGTGATTTCGAAGTCCGAATCCCCGGCGTCGTAGTCGATGACGCCCTGTTCGGCGGCGTTCTTGAGCGCCTTCTCGGCGTGGGCGCTGGCGGGGATGACGGTCAGGTGTTCGTACTCGGGGTCCGAGGTGATCTCCTCGTAGTTCGCCTGCGCCGCGGGGGTGTCCATCTTGTTCGCCGCGATGACCATCGGCTTGGTGCGCTTGCGAATCTCGCGGGCGAGTTCCTGGCGGTCTTCGTCCTCCCACGTCTCGGGGTCGAGGTCGAGACCGAGCGAGAGGATGACCTGCTTTATCTCGTCCTTGTTCGTCTTGAACGCCGACATCTGTTCCGCGAGGTCCTCCTCGATGTGTTTCTCCTCCCCGGCGTAGCCCGAACGGAAGCGCTCGATGCCCTTCTCCAGGATTTCGAGGTACCACATGTCGAGTTCGTTTTCGAGGAAGTCGATGTCGTCGCGGGGGTCGTGGCCCTCGGTGGGTTCGCCCTCGATGTCGGTCTTGCCGGAGAAGTCCACGACGTGGACCAACACGTCGGCCTCGTTCAGGTCCGTGAGGAACTGGTTGCCGAGGCCCTTGCCCTCGTGTGCGCCCGGGATGAGTCCGGCCACGTCAACGAGTTTCGTCGGGACGTAGCGCGTGCCCTCCTCGCAGAAGCCAACGCTGGGCGTGCAGGATTCGTCGAATTCGGGGGCGGCGCACTCGACGCGGGCGTAGGCTTCGCCGATAGACGGGTCGATTGTCGTGAAGGGGTAGGACCCCTCCGGCACGTCGTTCATCGTCGCGGCGTTGAAGAAGGTCGATTTTCCCACGGAGGGTTTCCCGACCAAGCCGATTTTGTAACTCATTAGGCCGGAGTGGGTGATTGGTGGCTAAAGGGGTTTTCAAACGGTGACACGTCTGTCGAATGATACCGAGTCACTCGGGGTCACGCGGTGGACTGCCGAGTTACTCGATTCCGTTCGGGACGACGCCGTGTCCCACCCCCGAAATATCGATTGTCGGTCCTCCGTCCGACGGAATCACGTCCTCCGAAATGAGGAGGTTGCCGTCCAAATCGACGTGCGAGAACGTCCCGATTCCGGAGACGAGGTGGGCGCTGGCGTGGATTCCGATGGCGCTTTCGAGCATGCATCCGACCATCAGTTCGACGTTCGCGGCTTCGGCTATCGAGGCGATGTCCCGCGCGGCGAGGAGTCCCGACTTGCCGAGTTTCACGTTTATCACGTCCGCCGCGTCCTCGCGGACGATTCGAATCGCGTCCTCCGGCGTGAACACCGCCTCGTCCGCCGCAATCGGGACCGATACGGCGTTCCGTGTCCGCGCGAGTCCAGTTACGTCCGCTGCAGGGGTCGGCTGTTCGACCAGTGCGAGGTCGATGCCCCGCGATTCGAGTTCGTCCACGAACGCGACGGTTTCCTTCGGTGTCCACCCCTGATTCGCGTCCACCGTCAGTTCCGCGTCGGGTGCGCCCTCGTGCACCGCGGCGACGCGGGCGACGTCCGCCGCGACGCTCGTCCCCGTCTTCACCTTCAACTGATCGAACCCGCGGTCCGCCGCCCGCGCCGCACCGTCCCGCGCGTCTTCCGGTGGCATGATGCCGAGGGTAAAGTCGGTCGTCACGGAGGTAGGTCCGCCGCCGAACAGTTCCGAGAGGGCCATCCCCCGTTCGCGGCAGTAGGCGTCGAGAATCGCGGTTTCGACCGCGAACAATGCTGACACCATGCCTGGAAACGTCTCCCGGACTTCGGTAACGAGGCTTCGATAGTCGGCGAGGGATTTCTCTTCGAGCAACGTCGTCGCGGCGCGAGCGGTTGCGAGCGCCGCCTCCTGTGTCTCACCCGTCACCGGCGTCAGGGGTGAGCCTTCGCCGTAACCGGTCACGTCCTCGGTTTCGACCGTCACCAGCACGTTGCTCGCCCGATGTTTCGTGCCGAGCGAGATTTCGAACGGCTCGCGGAGCGGCAGGTCGAGCGGTTCGACCGACACCCGTTCGATTCGCATTACAGCGCCTCGCGGACCGACGCGAGGAGGTCATCCGCGCCGCCCTCGTCGTAGACGTTCGCCGCAGGGACGGAGTAGTCGATTTCGGCGGGGTCGGCCCACGTCGAAACGGCGGGGACCGTCGCGTCCGAGAGTTGTTCCACGAGGTGTCGTTCCGCTTCAACGCCCGCGACCGGCCACTGATCGAAGTGGGTCCGTCTGTCGCGGTTGGGGTCATCGACCAGCACGACCGCATCGGGCCACGCGCCGTGCAGGAGTCCGAGCGTGACGCTCGAATAGGCGCGGTGGGTGAGCGAGGCTTGGCCCTCCACGAAAACGATATCGTGCTCCTCGGCGACGGCCGACACGAGGTCTTCGACCACGCCAGCGGTGAAGTCCGCCGGAACGCGGTCGATGACGACGCCGCGATGTGCGCCGACCATGATTCCCGTCTGGCCGGTCGCGATCCATCCGGCGTTCAGTCCGGCGCGCTTGGCGGCCCGATAGAGTTCGAACGTCGTCGTCCGCTTGCCGACCGCACAGTCCGTCCCGGCGGTCAGCAC
>NZ_MEIH01000123.1:0-8144 GCF_001723155.1 Haladaptatus sp. W1 | reverse complement strand
CCCTTCTTTCGATTTAAACCTACGTGTGGTTCTCGGAACGAGACGGTTGAATTGATCCTCCGGACCAAGCGGTGAGTCGAGTCTCTCAACGGCCACGGACACTAATCCCGCTCCGCCCGTGGTTCCCCCATGGCCGGTTTCACGGGGAGCACGCAAGCCTTCATTCAGCAGTACGGCTTGCTCGCGGTTTTCGTCTACATGTTCCTCGAATCGGCGTTGCTGTTGCACTTCACGCCGAGCGAGGTCGTCCTGCCCTTCGCCGCCGCGCTGCTGGTGCACGGACCGATTGGCTTTCTGTGGTTCGTCGTCGTTGCGACGGCAGGGGGTACCGCGGGGGGCGTCTTCGCCTACTACGTCTTCGGACGCGGCGGCGAGTACGTCCTGACGCGGTACGGGTCGTTCCTTCATCTCTCGGCGGACGGCCTCGAACGCGGTCAGCGCGTCTTCCGTCGGTGGGGAGAGAGCACCGTCTTTTTCTGCCGACTGCTTCCCGTCCTCCGGGCGGTCATCAGCGTCCCGGCGGGACTGTCCGAGATGGCGTTTCGTCGGTTTCTGCTCTACACCGCCTCGGGGACCGCCGTCTTCGTGACCGCACTGACGTACTTGGCGTACACGGGAGCGCAAGCCGGAACCCCCGTTCACCGCGCGCTCACCGCACTCCTCAGGGTTCTCGCGCTCGACGTTCGGTACGCGAGAACGCACGTTCCGGTCGTCCTCTCGCTGGTCGTTCTGCTGGTCGTCGCGTTGGTGGTCGTGTGGACACACCGGGAGTGGATTCGTACGAACCCGACCGCGGCGAAGGCAGTCGTCCTCCGCGTCGTCGGCGTCGCTGGGACCGCGCTCGGGTTGTTGTTCATCACGAGCGCGATGAGCGTCCCCGTCGCGGCGTACTCGCTGGTCACGTGGCTCTGGAACGACCCGCGATTTCTAGTCGCCTCGCTCGGCTTATCGCCGCGGGCGGCGCTGGTCGTGACCGGACTGAGCGTTCTCGTTGCGACGTTCGTCGTCTACGAGGGTGGGAAGCGCGTCCCGGTGAGAGCGGTCAGACGGTTCGACCTGAGGAACTGACGGCGGCGAGCGGTGTCGGCGGCCGGGATGATTCTTACCGGTCCGGGTCGTTCACTGGGAGAAGATGGATGCACGAGGTCGGAAAGTGA
The DNA here is from genome assembly GCF_001723155.1 of Haladaptatus sp. W1. Lineage (NCBI taxonomy): Archaea > Methanobacteriati > Methanobacteriota > Halobacteria > Halobacteriales > Haladaptataceae > Haladaptatus > Haladaptatus sp. W1. The sequence continues at coordinate 6,987 of NZ_MEIH01000123.1, read as the reverse complement.
ACGTCCGGTCCGTCGTTCTCGGTCTCCTCGCATCGGTCCTCGTCCTCGGCGTCATCGTCTCGTTGGTCGGCGTGTCGGCGGTCGTGGCCGCGCTCGACGCCGCGAAACCCGGCGTCATCGTCGTCATCGTCGTTACCGTCCTGCTCTGGCTGACGGCGTGGAGTTCCGCGCTTCACGTCGTGCTGTCGGTGCTCGGATATCCCCAGTCCCGTTTCCGGACGCTGCTGGTGTATTCTAGTATCGTCTTCGCCAACAGCGTGACGCCGTTCGCGCAGGCCGGGGCGGAACCGCTCGCCGCGCTGTTCGTCTCTCGGGCGACGGACGCGGAGTACGAAACAGGGCTGTCGGTCGTCGTGAGCGTCGATACCATCAACCTGCTTCCGTCAGTTGGATTCGCCGCCATCGGCTTCGCGTACTTCGCGGTTCGCTCGGCGCTGAATCCACGACTCGAACTCGCAGTCGTCTTGTTCCTCACCGTCGCCGTCGTCGTGGCCGCCGTCGCGCTGTTTGCATGGCGGGCGCGGGACACCCTCGCGGCGTCCCTCGTCGGTGCTCTGTCGTCGCTCCTCGACACCCTCAACCGACGGACGTCGTTGGATATCGACCGACCGGAGCGGGAACTGGAACGCCGGGTGACGTTGTTCGTCTCGAACGTGGAGCGAATCGCGCGGACACCGCGATTGCTCGCCGTCGGGGTGTTCTTCTCGGCGGTCGGGTGGCTGTTTTTGGCCGTCACCCTGTGGTTGTCGCTCTACTCGCTCGGATACGCGATTCCGGTCGAAGCGCCGCTGTTCATCGTGCCGCTGGCGATGACGGCGAGTGTGACGCCGCTTCCCGGCGGGTTCGGGGGCGTCGATGCTGCGTACATCCTTCTCTTAGGAGGATTGACGAACGTTCCGCTTCCGTCGATAACGGCGGCGCTGCTCGTCTACCGGGCGGCGACGTATCTACTCCCTATCGTCCTCGGTGGAACCGCCGTCACGATTCTCGAAACGAGTCGGCGGTGAAGTTCGACACAATACCACACAGGTTCGATACGGAACGGTATTGTTCGACAACAAAAATATTGAGAATATCCGCCATGAAAAAATTAATTACGGAGAATGAAGAAGGTGCTATCGAATGTTCGATTGGCTAGCCAATACCATCCTCTCGTTCGTCGTGAAATACGGGTATTTGGCAGTCTTCATCTATCTGACGCTCGAAACGGCGTTCATCCTCCACTTCGCGCCGAGCGAAATCGTCGTCCCGTTCGCGGCCACGCAACTCGTCCACGACCCGATGTCATTCGGGTTCTTCGTCGCGGTTTCCACCGCCGGAGCGACCGCCGGGAGCCTCCTCGGGTACTACGCGTTCGGGAGGAACGGCAAGGCGGCGCTCGACCGGTACGGACACATCCTTCACGTCTCCGAGTCGGATTTGGAGCGAAGCCAACGCTGGTTCCGACGATGGGGCCGGAGTTCCGTTCTCTGGGGACGGATGCTTCCGTTGATGCGCGCCATCATCTCGATTCCGGCCGGAATCGCCGAGATGGACGTGCGGACCTTCACCGTCTACTCCGCGAGCGGTTCGCTCGTGTTCAACGTATTTCTCACGTACCTCGTCTACGAGGGGGCCGGGGAAACCTCGCCGCTCGACTGGGCAATCACGACGGTTTCGACCACGTTCGCGCCGTATATCGATGGAATCGGAGGGAACTGGGTCGTCATCGCGGGCATCGGCGTCGTCCTCGCGGTTGGAACCGCGGGCATCTGGCTCGCTCGCGAACACCTCATCCGAGAAGTCGCCTCACAACGGTGAAAACGAACCCGATTCGCCCGCTTTTGTCCGGGCGGAAACGTGGCCGAGGACGGTTGGATGCTCCGACCGATTAGTTTATTTCGAGCATTTGGAGAAAAATATATTCCTCTGTAGACTCGTCATATAATTGCAGATGCCATCCAGACGCAACATACTCAAGAAAGTCGGTGCGACGGGAACGGCGGCGGTGACCATCAGCGGCCTCTCGGGGTCAGCGGCGGCGACGCCCGGTTCCATCCCGTCGAACTATCTGACCGAGTACCAACAGACGGGAAGCGACTACGGAATCGACTGGACGTACCTCGCTGGCGTGGGCTGGGTCGAGACCCAACACGGGCAGTACGAGTCGGGGTGTGACACCTCGTCCGCCGGGGCGAAAGGCCCGATGCAGTTCATGCCCTCGACGTGGGACTACTACGGCATCGACGGAAACGGCGACGGCGTGGCCGACATCTGTGACTATCGGGACGCGATTCCGGCCGCCGCCTACTACCTGACCGACAGCGGCGCGCCCGGCGACTGGGACAGCGCGCTCTACGCCTACAACCACAGCTGGTCGTACGTCAGCGACGTGAAAGACGCCGCGGCGTACTACCGCGACACCTACGGCGGCGGCAGTGGCGGTGACAAATTCGCCGACGGCGACCGAGTAACGCCGACGGTCGATCTGAACACGCGGGAGCAGCCGGGAACCGGTCAGCCAATCGTCGCAACCATCTCACCCGGCGAGGTCGGCGAAATCATGAACGGTCCGACGGACAAAGGCGGCTACACGTGGTGGGGCGTCCACTGGCTCGACCGAGGCGTGTGGGGCTGGTCGGTCGAGCGGTATCTCGCCGACGCGTGAGGATTCGAAGCACCGTGCCCGTCTTATGATGACCGTGCCGACGTTCCGACCCTCAGTCCGCGGTCGTCGGTTGTCGCTCCTCGTCCTCCAACACGCCCTGTCGCCACGTGCCGAGGCTGAACCAGAGGACGCCGATGACGAACGACCCGATGGCCGAAATCGACCACGCCCACCAGAGACCGTTGACGCCCCACGAGAGTCCGGAGAGGGTGAGCGGACCGAGTTGCAGCGTCCACTGGTAGGCGAGCAGTATCGCGACGGGAATCCGAAGCACCCAGCGCGAGAGGAACGAGAGCGCCATCGCGACTCCGGTGTTCCCCGCGCCGCGGAACCCGCCCTGAATCACCATCAGCCCGCCGAAGAAGGCGAGAAACGGCCCGATGACTTCGAGGAAGTGAGCGCCGACGCGGACGACCGCGGGGTCGTCCGTGAATATCCGCATGGCGACGTCGGGGAAGAGCACCATCAATCCGCCAGCGCCGAACAGCACCACTAACGTTCCGATGGTCGCCTTCCGCGTCACCTCGGCCGCGCGGTCGGGCGTCTCCGCGCCGAGGTTCTGACCGACGCCGGTCGCGGCGGCCTGTCCGACCGCCCCCGAAACCGTCCACGAAACGGACATCATTCGAACGCCGACGCCGTAGGCGGCGGTCGGCACCGGTCCGAACCGAGCGACCAACGCGGCCATCGCCACGGCGGCGAAACTCCGCGCCGCACCGTCGATGGTCGCGGGATAGCCGACCGTGACGAGTCGTTTCAGCACCGGCCAGTCGGGGCGGAGGTCGTCGAGTCGAAGGCGAATTCCCCAGTCCCCCTGCAGGAGGACGTACACGCCGACGACGGCGGCGAACACGCGAGCGACGAGCGTGGCGACCGCCGCACCTTGCGTTCCCATGGGGTCGAACGGACCGTAGCCGAGGATGAGTATCGGGTCGAGGACGACGTTCATCCCGGCGGAGATAACCATCAACCACATCGCGGTTCGAGTGTCGCCAGCGCCGCGGAGAACCGCCCTGAAGACGAAAAACAGGAACGTGAACGGGATGGAGATGAACAGGACTTCGATGTACTGGAGCGCCTGCACGTAGACCGGCCCTTCCGCACCGACGAGCGTGAGGAGTTGCGAGCGAAACGCGTAGCCGAACGCGGCGAGGACGACCCCGACGAGGACAGTGAGGAGGGTCGTCTGTGCGACCACGTTGTCCGCGGCCCGGTCGTCACCGGCACCGATATGCTGTGACACCAGCGCGACCGACGACGCGGTGAGTCCCATCGCGAGCGAGACGAACAGCCACGAGGTCGGGAACATGAGCGAGACGGCCGCGACCGCGTTGGTGCCGACCCGGCCGACCCAGAACATGTCCGCGAGATTGTAAAACGTCTGGAGGAGGTTACCGACGACCAGGGGCCACGCCAGCGTCACCAATTTCGGCGTGATGGCACCGTCGGTCATATCGACGCGTCCCGTAGGTCGCCCGGACATAAACGTTTCAGAGCAACGGTCGAACGGTTCTTAAACGAACGTATCCCGTCCGCTCTCTGCCGGTTTCTCGTGAGTACAGACTACTGAATCTCGCGGAGGACGTGTTGAAACTCGCGGTGGTCGTCGACTTCGAGGGACGAGTCGAGACTGCGGCGGACGGACTCGATTTCCGTTTCGAGCGAAACGAACTCGTCGTTCTCTTGCAGGTCGTCGTAGGAATGTTCCGCCAAGAGGTTAGCGTGCGTCGAAACGAGCGAATAGTAGTGGGTCAACGTCTCCGCGTACTGTGCCCGACTGTACAGCGCCTCGACCGTCCGCCGAATGGTATCGCCATCGACTGGTTTCGTGATGTGCTCGTCGAACGACATATCGATGATATCGTAGTCGGGTGCCACCGCGGTGATCATGGCGACGCGACAGTCGTACGCTTGTGCATGAATGCGTTCGAGGACTTTGGAGCCGCTCAACGTCGGCATTTTCCGGTCGAGAAGTACCACATCGATATCCTCTCCTCGCCGGTCGAGCACTGTAAGGGCCTTCTGTCCATCGTGTGCAACGTGTGTCCGATGCGCGGAGAGCCACTCCTCGTAGAGCGTAGTCACCTCCACCTCATCGTCCACGATTAGCACATCGATATTCCCATCTGCATTCATATTCTAACCGTGTGGTGGTAGAGAGAATCAATCAGATGCACATATATCTTTGGTTTCTTAAATTAGAGCTCTGAAACATTCCCGAAAGCGAAGTGACTGTTCATGTGAGTGGAGCGTCCGCTGACAGTTGCGGGAACGAGAGGATGGCCACCGTACCGCACGGGTTCGCGTCTTCGAACCACACCGAACCGTCGTACTGCTCCATCATCACCGAGACGAAGTAGAGACCGAACCCGATGGAACCGGTCGATTCGGACGTGACGTTGCGGTCGAACACCCGCGTTTTCATCTCCTCCGAAATTCCGGGTCCGTCGTCCTCGATTTCGACGCGGACAGTCTCCCCCGACCGCTGTGTCCGAACCACGAGCGACGGGTCGTCGCGGTCGTGATGTTCGATAGCGTTCAATAGCACGTTTTCGACGACCTCGCCGAGCAGTTCGTTGCCGGAGACGGTCAATCCGTCCTCGATGTCGGCGTCGATACTCACGTTTGGGTACGTGTTCCGAACCTTCGTCACCCGCCTCGACAGCGCGTCGGAAAGGGACACGGATTCCAACGATACCGACTCGGAGTCCGTGACGGTCTGGCTGACGGACCGAACCTTCTCCGTTAGTTGCCCGATATCCTCGCTCCAGTTACGGACCGTCTCGAAATACGACTCCCCGGTCGCCGCGACGTGGGGTTCGAGGAGTTCGAGATTGCCGTTGACGACCGTAATGCCGTTCAGAATATCGTGCCGCAAGACGCCGTTGAAGAACTCTATCTGCTCGGTTCGTTCTTCGACCATCGCTTGACTCTCCCGAAGGTCGCGTTCGCGTTGTGCGCGGTCGAGGGCCGTCTCCGTCGTGCTCGCCAGGATACGGGCGAATCGGCGGTCGTTCTCGGTGAACGTCCGTTTTCGGGTGTCGCTTCCGACCGCGAGGACGCCGTGTTCGCCGAGCGGCAGCGACAACAGACATCCGAGGGGGAGATACCCGTACGGCGGCTTCGAGAGTTGCTCGACGGATTCGTACACGACCGGCGTTCCGGATTCGAACACCGACCACATCGGTTCGGCATCGCGCGAGAACGTCAGTTCGCCGTCGAGACCGTCTCGCATGAGGTCGGTCATCGCAACCGACCGAAGGACCGCCCCGTCGTCTTCCGGGAAGAAGATGGACGAATAGGGGTGGTCCAACACCTCGTCGGCGGTTTGCACTGCGATTTCGGCGATCTCCTCCGGTCGCTCCGCGTTCATGAATCGCCGGGTCGCGGATTGAAGCGCGCGGAGCGTCTCTTCCCGCCGTTTCTGGCTCGTTATCTCGCGGAGGACGAATATGTCGCCGCGATGTGCGTCGTGGTGATCGCGTATCGGCGTCGAGCGAGGGTCGTAGATGGGCGTTTCCCCGACGGAACCGCCGTCCGCCAGCACCGAAGACGGGGAGAACGGTTCGTCGCTCGAAACGGCGTCCAACAGCCCCGGAACGACCGATTCGAGGTCACGGCCGACGATGGTGTCGCCGTCGAACAACGGCTTCGCCGCCGGGTTGTACTCGACGATTCGCTCGTCCGCGACGACGATAACGGGGTCGTCCATCTCGGACAGGACGACCTCGGAGGCGAGCGGTGCGACGTTCAGAAAGTCGTACCGAAAGAGCGCGAGACAGTCTAAGATGGCGCTGGCGGCGAAGAAAACGGGGGCCAAGCCGAACGCGATGTTCAGGTCGACGAAGGAGAAAACGGCGGTCCCGACGAGGGGGAGCAGTCCCGCGAGGATGATGGCGACCGTCTGTTTTCGATAGAGTCGGTCGGCTTGGACCAAGAACGCGGTGAAAAATCCGAAACCGGTGACGAGTACGACGAACAGGTAGACGAGGTGGAAGTAGAACGACGGCGTGTGGACGACCGACAGGGCGGTGAGACCGTCGCTCGTCACCAGCGCGGCGCTGTCGTTCGCAAAGCCGTGGTGGGAGCTCGATAACGAACCGACGGTGTAGAGGACCGGTTCCGCCCAAATGAGCGGCAGCGTCTTGCGCGAGACCCAATCGTCCCGGCCGGTGTATTCGAGCGCGAAGGTCAACCAGAGGACGGGGATGGCGGTGACGCAAACCCCGATGAGCGTCGTCCAGAGACGGGCGCGAGCGAGCGACGTACTCGTCAGTAGGAGGAGGGAAAAAACGCACCACCCGGCGACGGCGAGAATGAGCGAGGAAAAGAGCGTCGCC
>NZ_MEIH01000122.1:0-8786 GCF_001723155.1 Haladaptatus sp. W1 | reverse complement strand
TGGGCGTCGCACCGGCGACCGTCTTCGTGCCATGGTATCTTGTCTGCCGCCGTCGGTACATGCTCGCGGCGGCGAGCGGCGGCGCGGCGCTCGGCTTTTTCGTCCTCACGGGCGACGCCGGGTCGTTCGTGACGCTCGCGGGGATGCTCGGCGCGCTCGGAATTATCGCCTTCGGGACGATGGTTCGGTACGGTGCCACCGTCGGCCAGATAGACGTGTTGGTCGTCGCGCTGGTTGCGATGGTCCTCCTCTCCGCGACGGCGAGCGTCGTCCCCGGCGGTCGTGCGAGTCCGATACTATCGAACAGCGGCGGCGGGTCGGGCGGCAACGGCGGACTCATCAGCAACAACCCGCGCCTCTCGGTGCAGGGCAGCATCGAACTGTCGCCGAAGGTGCAGTACACCGTCACGGCGAGCCACGAGGGGTATTGGAAGGTCGCGTCGTACGACCGCTATACGGGGAACGACTGGATACGAACCGGCGGCAGTCGCGCCTACGAACAGCAGTCGTCGCCGCCCGGAGACTCCTACGAGATTCGACAGACGTTCACCGTCAAAGCGACGCGGGCGGACGCGATGCCCGCGGCGTGGAAGCCGATTCGAGTCCTCGACAATCAGCGGTTGGACACGCGAATCAGTAGCGCGGGGAGCCTCTCGCCGAAACGACCGCTGACGAAGAACCAGTCCTACAGCGTCGTCAGTCGCGTGCCGACGAAGAACCCGAGCGAGTTGGGAACGGCCGGAACCGACTACCCGAGCGACGTTCGACAACGGTACACGCACGTTCCGGGGAGCACGTCACAGCGGTTGAAAGAGCGGGCGGGCGAAATCACCGCGGACGCGAAGACGCCCTACGACGAGGCGGTCGCCATCGAGCAGTGGTTGGAGACGAACAAGGAGTACTCGCTCGACGTCGACCGACCGGACGGGAACATCGCCGACTCGTTCGTCTTCGAGATGAACGAGGGATACTGCGTCTACTACGCGACGTCGATGGTCGTCATGCTCCGCACGCAAGGGATTCCGGCGCGGTTCGTGACGGGATACACGCCGGGACAGCGGACCGACGAGGATACGTGGGTCGTCCGCGGCCTCGACTCGCACGCGTGGGTCGAAGTGTACTTCCCCGACACGGGATGGGTCCGGTTCGACCCGACGCCGACCGACGAACGCGTGGACGCGGAACAGTCGATAGTGAAAAACGCCCGCGAAAACGAGAAACCGGGCATCGACGCGTCCGGGAGCGAGAACGGAACGTGGACCCCGGAGCCGACGACGACCACCACGACCACCACCACGACCACCACCACGACCACCGGCGACGGGACGAACAGCACGTCGAACGGTTCGACGGGCGGGGAGTTGCCCGACCGTCAGAGGCCCGGTGACGGAATCGTCGGTACGAACAGTCCGGCGCGAACGACGACTACCACGACGAACGCGACGGCCGGTGGCGGAATTCCCATCGGACTGCCGTCGACGTCGCAAGTGCTCTACGGGGGCCTGCTGGTGCTCGGACTGTTGCTCACGGCGAGGCGGACCGGTCTGGTAAATCGGGCGTACCGAACCCTGTGGATGCGCTGGCAACCGCGCGACGAACCGGACGCCGACGTCGAACGGGCCTTCGACAGACTGGAGTACTACCTGTCGCGCAAACACCGCGAGCGCCGTCCCGGCGAGACGCCGCGCGAGTACATCGCGTCGCTCTCGCACGTCGGCGTGGACGAGCGAGCCGAACGTGTCGGTTCGTTGTACGAAAAGGCGCGATACGCGGGCGAGGTGACCCGCGACAACGCGGACGAGGCGGTGTCGCTCGTAAACGACATCGTTCGCGGGTCGGATGGTAGCGGAACGAGTGGGTAACGGCCGTTCGATATGGCAACACACCCGACAATGTTTAATAGGTTGGTTTCGTAGCCCCATGCGTAATGTCGGAAGTCTGCTCGACTATCGAGCACACAATACCGCAAGTCTGTACCGCGAGCAAAAACAATTCAATTAAACTTGCGGTGAAATCATGAGTGAAGTCTGCTCGACGTGCGGGCTGCCTCAGGAGCTTTGCGTCTGCGAAGACGTCGCAAAAGAATCCCAGCAGATCACCATCCGCATCGACGAGCGCCGTTATGGAAAAGAGGTAACGATAATCGAAGGATTTGACCCGAAAGACGTGGACGTCGATAGTCTCTCTTCGGACTTGAAGTCGAAGTTCGCCTGCGGTGGCACGGTCGAGCAGGGTCAGATAGAACTTCAAGGAAACCATACCGGACGCGTCGAGGATTTCCTCCGCGACCGCGGGTTTAACGTCGCCTGACGAACCATCCGTCGGTCGGGGACAGCTACACAATCATTTTTTACCGGTCTCCGAACTGCCGAGAGGAGTCACGTCTCGGTCGAACGGGCGAAACTGAACCTCAGAACGGAGCGTCGCGTTCGGCGTCGGCCGACGATTCGAGTTCGTACTCCCACTCGCTGAGGCCACCCGCCATGCTCTCGACCCGAGTGTCCTCCGGAACGCCCTCGTACGACCCGATGAGTCGGGCGGCTTGGACGCTCGATTTGCCGAGCGGACAGACCGTGACGACGTGTTCGGCACCGTCCAGTTCGCCGACCCGAGAGGGGAGCGTGTGAAACGGGATGTTCTCGCTTCCGGGGATGTGACCGCTGTCGAACTGTGGCTCCGGTCGGATGTCGACGATTCGAACGTCCGCGTCTGACTCGACCAGTTCGTGAACGTCGTCGGTGGAGATTTCCGCGTCCATCGACCGGGGTTATGGGGGCCGCCGGAATAAGCCACCCGGTCGGGGAACACGGAATCGGGCGTCCCACGAACGCTAAATCAACCCTTCCTCGCGCGCGAGCAGGAGCGGGGGCAATCCCCACCCGCAGGTCGGCCCGGCGCGAACCGCGTCGAGAGCGTCCTCGACGGGAACCGTCCGAACATCGATGAACTCGTCGGCTTCGAGGTGCTGGTCGCCGGGCGTGAGGTCGGACGCGAAGACGACCGCCCGCTGTTTTCGCATGCCCGCCGCCGGATAGTACGTTTCGAGGAGTTCGACGTGTTTTGCGCGATAACCCGTCTCCTCGTACAGTTCGCGTTTCGCGGCGCTCTCGTAAGACTCGCCGGGGTCCATTCGACCCGCCGGACAGGAGAGCACTCGTTCGCCGAGTCGCGGGCGGTACTCCTCGATGAGGACGAGTTCGTCACCGGTTCGGGCCACGATCGCCACGGCGTCCGGCGGGTCGAACCAGCCCCTTCGGACGCGGTTTCCGTCAGGCCGTTCGAGGGTGTCGTAGCCGACCGCGTGGCCGAGCAGCGACAGGCCGCGTCTCGCGTGGAGTTTCCACTCCATCAGTCGAGCAGGCCCTCCGCGTTTGCGAGGAGGAGCGCCTCGATGGTCGCGTCGTTGGCCGGGTCCTCGCGCGCGGCGTCGAGGGCGTCCTCGACGGGAACCGTCCGCACCGAGAGGAACTCGTTGTCGTCGAGGTTCCGCTCGACCGGCGTCAGTCCCTCCGCGAAGACGATACCGCGCTCGTGTCGGAGGACGCCCGTGGCGACCCAGAACGTTTCGAGTAGCGAGAGGCCGTCCGCCTCGAAGCCCGTCTCCTCGCGGAGTTCGCGCCCGGCGGCGGTCGTGTACGATTCGCCGTCCTCGACGATTCCGGCGGGACACTCCAAGCAGGTCTTCCGAATGGCCGGGCGGTACTGCTCCACGAAGACGACCCGTCCGTCCTCGACGGCGAGGACGACCACGGCGGGCGGGAGGTCCGCCCAGTAGTACTTCTTCGTCGTCCCGTCGGGTTGTTCCACGAGGTCGTAGCCGCCGGTGTACCAGCCCGTTTCGTACTCGGAGTCCGATTCGAGCACCGGCCAGTCGTGGTCGCGCCAGTCGTCGGTCATGGTCGTGACTGAGGCGGCGTGTGGTTAAAATCGACGTGATACCGCAAAATCAGTCGTCGTGGTGGGCCGAGTTGTCCTGTGGGTCGTACCCGAGAACCTCGCGTGCCCGTTCGATGGAGTAGTACTTTCGGTCGTTGTCCGAGATTCCGTAGACGATTTCGTAGCCGTAGTCGGCGGTCAGACAGCAGTCGAACAGGTGGGCACAATCGCGGTAGGACAGCCACATCGCCTGTCCGCGTTCGTAATCTATCGGCGGGTGACCCTCTGTCAGGTTACCGATGCGGACGCAGGCGACGCTGAGGTCGAACTCGTCGTGGTAGTATCGGCCGAGCGTCTCGCCCGCCGCCTTGCTGACCCCGTACAGGTTACCCGGACGGGGGAGTTCGGTGCCGTCCAGTCGGAACTCGTCGTGCGTCCGGTAGAGGTCCGGTTTCCGCTCTTCCGTCTCGTAGGCACCGACCGCGTGGTTCGACGAAGCGAAGACGAACTTCTCGACGCCCGCATCGACCGCGGCCTGCATGACGGTGTGGGTGCCATCGATGTTGTTACCCAGTACGCTGTTCCACGGCGCTTCCGGCCGGGGGTCGCCCGCGAGGTGGATGACCGCACCGACACCGTCCACGGCTTCGTACACGGCGTCGTAGTCGGTGATGTCCGCGACGAAGAATTCGTGGGACGGATCCGCCGCTGGTGGTTCTCTGTCGAGCAATCGCCACTCGTATTTCGATTCGAGGTCGCCGAGAATCGCCGACCCGACGCGGCCCTCGGAACCCGTGAGCAGAACGGGATCGTCCATTCAATCGGCTAGAGGTACAACCCCGATAAGAACCATGCGATTTTCCGGCGGGACGACGACAGTTACGCCGTTACGCGGTGCAGAACCTTATCACGGGCGAGCATGAGGCCCGCGATGAGGGCCACAGTACCCATCCAAACGAACCACAGCGCCATCGTGTTATCGCCGGAGAGCGCGTTCTGGATACCTTGATATTCGGTCACTGCTCCGAGAACCGTCAACAACCCCGACCCGGCGATGTACAGTGCGAACATGCCGAGTTCGAGGAGCGATTCGAACATGCCCGTTCATCGGAACGTGAGGCAAAAGAAGCTTTCGCAGGAACCCCGCTCAGGCGAGCCGCGCGAACGCGAGGTTGCCGCGGACGCTCTCGATGTACACCTGCACTTCGTCGCCCTTCTGTGCGCCGGGGACGAAAATCGTGTACTTGCCGCGTTCCGCAACGCCGTCGCCCTTGCGTCCGGTGCCGGTGATTTTGACCTCGTAGGTCCGCCCCTCTTCGACGGCGTCGCGCTGTTGGGTTCGGCTCGTCGTGCTTCGCTTCGTGACCGGTCGGAACGCACCACAGGCGTCACAGCGGAGCATGAGGTTGCGGTTCTCGCGCACGAGTCGCGTGTCCGGCAGACCACACTCCGAACAGATGACGAACTCCTCTACGTACTCGTCCAGCGCAGTGTTGAAGTCGGACTCGGTGAACGACCCGCTGTATCGTGCCTGTCCTTCCTCGTACTTCCCGCTGGTACCGAGTTCGCGCTGGAGCGCGCTGTGAACGTGTTCGCCGTCTCGTGACAGGGCGTCGGCGATGTCGTCCAAGTTGGTCAGTCGTGTGAACGACCCGTCCTTCTGGACGGCCGGGTCGGGATAGCTGAACCGCTCGTCGCTCGTTTCGAGGTCTGGAACGGCGTCCATGCCTCTGTCGAGGGCTGAATTGTAATCCATACCGTTCGTTGAGAGGTGAACACGTAAAGGTTCTCCGTGTTCCATGTCATCACGAACTTTAACCCCCCGATGCCTCGTTTCCGGCATGGAACCGACGACGCGAGACGCCGCCTGTTTCGAAGCCGGAATCAAGTTCGGCGCGCTGTATCACCAGTTCGCGGGCACCCCCGTCTCCCCCGAGAGCGCCGACAGCCTCGAACGCGCAATCGAGGAGAGCATCGAAAACCAGCCCTCCTGTGAATCGGTGGAAGTGGACATCCTGACCGACGAACTGGCAGACGAGATAGAGCACGGCTACACCGAGTTGACGGGGCGATACATGGAGGTCGAAATCGTCATCGACCACGAGGGGACAGAAGTCGTCACGCGAATGGAGATGGAGGACGGCTACCCGCTGATGAAAATCGAGTCTGTTCGGGAAGAGTGAAAACCGTAAATCGAACTCGAACCAACCACCACGACAGCGACCGACATTCTCGTGAGAGTCAGCGAACGAGCGCACGGAAGAGCTTGCTCTTCCGGAGGAAGCGATAGGCCGTCCGACTTTCCGGGGAGGCAAGCAACACTACCGCGAGCGAAGCGAGCGGACCGACGACTGAATGGAGTGGCTGACTCGCACCGCGAGTCAGCCATCGAAATGAGGAGGAGTGTTTTTGGTCCAGCTTTTACAGGGAATGCGAGGGAGCTTCGCTCCCTCGTTCCTTCACGGCTTTGCCGTGAAGGAGACGGTTCGTCGCGGGTCGAATCGACCCGCGACGAGCCTTCGACCGTCGTTAAAGGTGGTTTCACTTCCGGTTTCGGGTTATCTTTTAAATGTAATCCCGTCCAATCACGCGACATGAGTCAATCTTCGTTCGATGACGAACTGTTCGGTGAAGCGGCAAACGAGATGCGGGAAGACGTCGAAGAACACCTCGCGGCCGCCCGCGAGGAACTGCCACCCGTGGAAGCCGTCTGGGAGACGGACGCCGAGAACACGCTCGGAGCGCTCAACGCGCTCCGCTCGGCGCTCGACGTCGGCGACGCGGAGGACCACCTCCACGACGCCAAGAAGTGGTACGCGATGGGGCAGCGGGCCGACGCGTTCGAGGACGCCGACGACCTGAAGGACGAAATCGAGACCATCGACGCCGCCATCTCGGACGTCGAGGACGCCCGCGAGCAGGTCGGTGAACTGGCGAGCACGATTCCGAGCCTGAAGGGGTCGCTGGAGGAGTTGGAAGCCGACGACGAAAGCGACGACGATGAAGCCGAGGAATCGGCGGCTGACGACGAGGTGGAAGCGGAAGAGGCGGAAGCGGAGGAAGAAGAGGAAGAAGAGGAAGAGTAAGAGTAAAGGAGACGAATCGACCTACTCGCGGCCGGGACGGGACACGTCCCGCGATTCGACCGCCGAGAGCAGTTTCACCAGCGATTGCGTCGCCAGTTCGAGCAGTTCTTCGCCGCGCTCCTCGTCACCGTCGGTCGGGTCGCCGACGACGCCGTTTTCCGTGAACTCCGCGCTGTCGTAGGCGAGGTTGGTGTAGGACACCCACTCCCCCCAGCCGTCGCTCGCGCCCTCGCGGGCCGCTTCGATTTCGTCCTCGCGCACGAGGTCGGGACGAGTGTGACGGAGGAAGGCGGTTTCGAGCGGCCCGGCGTGGCCCATGTCACTCCGGTGGTCGCCGACCGCTTCGAACCACGTGAACGGAACGGCGTAGGCCTCGTCGTGGCGGGTTATCGTCCCCGCGACCTCCCGGAGCGCGGCCACGTTGCCGCCGTGACCGTTGACGATGACGACGCGATTCCAGCCGTGATGGGCGAGACTGGCGACCGTCTCGCGGACGTACCGGCGGAAGGTGTCCTCCGAGACCCACAGCGTGCCGGTGAACTGGCGGTGCTCCTCGCTCACGCCGACGGAAATCGGCGGGGCGACGACGACCTCGCCGTCGTACGCCGCCGCGCCCGCGTCCGCGACGGCTTCGGCGTTCAACCAGTCGGTGCCGAGCGGTGCGTGCGGGCCGTGCTGTTCGGTGCTTCCGACGGGGAGGAGCGCGAGGTCCGTGTCTACGTCGTCGGCGTCGGTCCACGTCGCATCGGAGAGGTGCATACGGGTTTCGTGTTCGGCAATCCCCTTGTAATCGCGGGGTCGGCCGGAAGGACTTACTAACTCAGTGCTGTCGTTCCATCCATGTCCGACCGCGAGCGAGAGCAAGGTGTGGAGTTGGGGGAACTGAGCGGGAAACTGGAGGAACACGACTATCCCGCGGACGTGGACGAACTCGTCTCGGAGTACGGCGAGTACGAGATCAACTATCCGAAGGGATCGGAAACGTTCGAAGAAGTACTCGGACCGATGAACGATACCTTCGATTCGGCGGAGGAAGTTCGACAATCAATCATGACAATGGTTGACAGTGATGCGGTCGGTCGCCAGCGCTACTCCGACCGCGGCGGCGTCGAACAGTCCGCGGCCGACGAAGACCCGGATACGGAGTCGTTCTGACGGAACCGTAACGAGAGGATTACCGCGACTAGTTGTAGCCTGCGAGCGCCGTAAGTGGTCGTTACCATCGTTTTTCACGGCGAAACCAGTTGAACGGACGACTGCCTTATTCGTCGCAGTCACGACCCACCGATAACTGATGAACGAATACAGACGTGCAAGTCTCGACCGGGGGTCAGAAGCGAAATCATGACAGGGGACGGACCGACGGCCGAAACCGTCTCCTCGCTCCTCGGGGACCGGGAACTGATAGTCGCATCGAATCGCCAACCGTATAGCCACGAACGTGAGAACGGCGAGGTCGTCGTCAGCCGTCCGGCGGGGGGTCTCACGTCGGCGCTCGACCCCGTGATGCAGTCCGCCGGTGGGACGTGGGTGGCGTGGGGGAGCGGCGACGCCGATTTCGACGTGGCCGACGAGGACGGGCGCGTTGGCGTACCACCCGAGTCGCCAGCCTACGACATTCGGCGCGTCGAACTCACGGACGAGCAAGTTGAAGGATACTACTACGGCTACAGCAATCAGGTTCTCTGGCCGATCTGCCACATCGACCCGGCGAAGATGAACGCCGACACCGCGTTTTGGGAGCATTATCAGCGGGCGAACCGGGCCTTCGCGGACGCCATCGCCGACGAGACGACCGAGGAGTCGGTGGTCTGGTTTCAGGAC
>NZ_MEIH01000121.1:0-3133 GCF_001723155.1 Haladaptatus sp. W1 | reverse complement strand
TACCAATGAGCTACAGGTAAGCCGTTCCCCGTCGTCACGGTTCTCGATGAGTGACGCGACCGTCTGTTTGACCTACGACTTCGACGCGGTGTCGGTGTGGATTCACACCTTCGAGGTCGGGAACGCGCCGACGCAACTGTCCCGAGGAGTGTACGGCGCGTGGGTCGGCGCACCCCGACTCCTCGACCTGCACGACAGACACGGGATTTCGGCGACGTGGTTCGTCCCCGGCCACACGATAGAGAGCTTCCCCGAGCGCGTCGGCGAGGTCCACGATCGCGGCTACGACATCCAGTGTCACGGCTGGCGGCACGTCAACCCGAGCACGTTCGACAGCAAAGAGGACGAAAAGGCCGAGTACGAACGCGCGATGACGAACATCGAGGACATCACCGGTAGTCCCCCGGTCGGCTTTCGGTCCCCCGCGTGGGAGTTCTCGACGCACACGCTCGACATCCTCGACGAACTGGGCTTCGAGTGGGATTCGAGCCAGATGGGCAACAACTTCCGGCCGTACTATCTCCGGAAAAACTGGAGCGCACCGCAGGACAAGCCCTACGAAATCGGTGAGAAGAGCGACATCGTGGAGGTGCCGATATCGTGGAAACGGGCGGACTTCCCGGCGCTGATGTTCGTCTGGGAGCAGTCGATTCTGTGGGGTTTCGCCGACGAGCGGTCGGTGTTCGGCCTCTGGCGGGCGCAGTTCGATTGGATGTACGAGCACGTGGAAAACGGGATTTTCACGCTGGCGATGCACCCGCAAGTCATCGGGCAACCGCCGCGAACGACCCGGTTGGAGGAGTTGATAGGGCACATGCGGGCGAAACCGGGCGTCGAGTTCGCGGACGTGAGCACGGTCGCGGCGGAGGTCCGGAGCGGCGACCGTGAGCCGATGGCGATGCTCGGCGACTGACCCGTCCGCCGTCGCTGACGACTGTTTTAAGAAGGTGGCTACAACCGTTTTCCCGTTGCGTCTCGATTCGTTATTCATGGCGAAGTACGTTGCACTCGTGGACATCCGAACGAGCGTTCAGAACGCCCAAGACCTCGTTTCGACGTGGGGCGACATCCGCCTCGAATTCGAGGAGTTCGGCGTCGAACTGGATGGAAGCTTTGCCGTGCTCGGCGAGTACGATTTCCTGCTCATCTTCGAAGCGCCGGACCGCGACACCGCGTTCAAGGCCGGTCTCGCGGTCGAACGCCACGGGATGGACATGCAGACGATGGAAATCATCCCGATGGCTGATTTCGCGGGACTGGTCGAGGACTGACCTCTCCTCCGAAAATGATGGATAAAAATCATTTCTTCCCCGAGCGGAAAAGCATATTCTTCACCGATTCGTTCGTTCATTCATGAACGAGTCATCCGAAGTCGCCCTCGCGTTCGATGACACCGAATTACTCCCCGCAATCGCACAGGATACCGACACCGGCGACGTGCTGATGCTGGCGTACGTCACCCCCGAAGCAATCGAGAAGACCCTCGAAACCGGGTTCGCTCACTACTACTCCCGGAGTCGGGACGAACTCTGGAAGAAGGGCGGCACAAGCGGTCACGTCCAACGCGTCGCGGACATTCGCGTCGATTGCGACGGCGACACGTTCCTCTACCGCGTCGAACAGGAGGGTGGTGCCTGCCACACGGGCTACGAGTCCTGTTTCTACCAAACCCTCGACTCCGTGAATCGGGACGAGAAAGAATCGACCGACCCCACCGACGCGCCCGCCGTAACCGCCGAAACGACGGTCGTCGGTGAACGGGTGTTCGACCCCGACGAGGCCTATGAGTGACCCGTTGACCCAACTCCGCGACGCGGACGAGGCGTGCCGAGAAGCCAACGCCGCCGTCGAGGAGTACGGCGAGGAGTCCATCCGCGCCGTCGCCGACGCCTACGACCGCGCTACGCACCTGCTCGACCGCTACGAGGGGAAGGCGACCGGAACCGGTGACTTCCAGGCTTTCGTCCAGTTCCAAGGGCAGTTCGCCGACTTCGTGGAGAACCTGCCCGACGACTTGCCCGCGCGCGAGGCGTTCGAACGGGCTGAAAACGCCATCGACAAACGTCGGCTGAGCGAACGCGATTTCGAAAGCGGACGGAGCGCCCTTTCGCCCGCCGAAGATATCGTCGCCCTCTCGGACGAGCGAAACGAGGCCCGCAAGCGCTACCGGGACGCCCGGCACACCGTCTCACAACGGGTAACGGAACTTGAGGAGCGAATCGCGGACCTCGAACGACTCCGAGAACTCGGCGACGCCGACTTGGACGCCCCGACGGAACTGCTTCGGGAACCCATCGACGCCGCCAACGACGCCATCACCGAGGCGTTCGAATCGTTCACTCACGACGAGAACGTCCGCGAACTGATAGAATTCCTCGCCGCGACCGAACACTATCCTCTCATCGAGTTCCAGCCACCGCCGGACGAACTCCGCGCGTACCTCCTCGACAGCGACGCCGGGGACCTCACCCTCCCCGAACTGCTCGAATACGCGCACTACTCCCGGTCGAAACTCGACCACTACGTCGCTGACCCCGCGGCGCTGAAGCGTGCCGTCGCCACGAACGAGACGTACCTCGACCGTCTCGGTCCCGAACCGCTCACCATCGACTGGCCGCCCGCCGCCGCGAACGAACTCCGCTGGTGGTGCGACGAGGCGATTCGCGTCGCGGACCGCTTCGCACCGCCGGAGGCCATCACGCGGCTCCGCGAGGTGGAACGACTCACCCGCGACGACGACTTCGAACGCCTCCGCACCGCCGCACGAGCGCGCTCGGAACTCTCCGACGAGGAGCGCGACCGACTCGCCCGCGGCGACGTGACAGACGAACTCGAACGGGCGCAGGAGCGAAAAGACACGCTCTCTGACGCGCTCGACGAGTATCCCTCGCGGTAGGGTAGTTCGAGTCGAAAAAACGAACCGCGCTCAGACGTTCGCTTTGGCCGCGCGAAGCGCTGTTTCCATCTCTTCTGCGAGTTCTTCGGCGCGGTGGCGTTCGCGCGCCTCGGCGTAGATTCGAACCATCGGTTCCGTCCCGCTCGGGCGGGCGAGGACCCACGCGTCGCCGAAGTCCAGTCGGTAGCCGTCGCGGGTGTTGAGTTCCGCGTTCGACTCCTCGGCCTCTCGCTCGGC
>NZ_MEIH01000120.1:0-1857 GCF_001723155.1 Haladaptatus sp. W1 | reverse complement strand
TCATCGACGCGAGCGTCGAGAAACAGCCGACGAAGGAGAACATCGTTCGGACGCTCCGCCTACTCGCGCGTGATGCGAGTCGGGTGACGATTGCGACGGACTACGACCGCGAGGGCGAACTCATCGGGAAGGAAGCGTGGGAACTCGTCCGCGAGGTGAACGAGGACGTGCCCATCCAGCGCGTTCGGTTCTCCTCGATTACCAAAAACGAGGTTTCCTCGGCCTTCGAGAACCCGGACGAACTCGACTTCGATCTGGCGGCCGCGGGTGAAGCCCGCCGCCCGCCGCCGCTCGGGTCCACGAAGCGGGCGCGGACGCGCTCAGCGAACTCGAAGGCGTCGTACCGACCGAGGAGTTCGAAGACCTCCGGTTTCCCGACCCGACCGTCCGCGACCGCTCCGCGACCGGCGAACTGCTCGTCGTGGACGACTTCGGCAACGCCATCACCAACGTTCCGGGCGAGTTCCTGGACGGCGTAGACGAAATCGACGTGAACGGCCTCCCCGCGCCCGTCGAACCCTCCTACGCCCACGTCGCCCCCGGTCAACGCCTCGTGACGGTCGGCAGTCACGGCAACGTCGAGCTCGCGGTCAATCGAGGCCGCGGCGACGAGGCGTTCAGTGTCTCCGTGAGCGAAGCGAGCGGCGGCTCGTCGGACGAGTCCACTGGCATCGAGGTCGGCGACGAGATTCGCCTCGATACCCGACCGAAACGGTGAACCCGATTCGGTCGTCCCTTTTCGCATGGAGACGACGCGACATTTCACGGCCACGACGTACGTCGTCCACGACGGCGAGTGTTTGCTCCACGACCACGACCGACTCGGTATGCTCCTCCCCCCGGGCGGCCATCTCGACCGGGACAACTCCCCCGAGAGGCCGCGATGCGCGAAATACGTGAGGAGACGGGGTTGGACGTGACGCTCCTCGAATCGGAGACGAGCACCGATGCCGACTTCGGTCGGGAACTCGCGCCCGCGGAACACACTATGCTCTACGACATCGACGCGTTCGACGGCGAGGTCGCACACCAGCACATCGATTTCGTCTACTACGGCGAGGCGTCCAATCGAGACCTTACGCCGGACGACGGCGAACGCGCGACCGATTGCTGGCGGTGGTTCTCGCCGGACGAACTCAGAACGCGACGGCGTGACCGAGGAGGTCGTGACGCTCGGCATCGAGGCCATCGAACGCGTCGAATCTCGATCGCGTAACCGGGATTAGGTGGTGTATAATAAGGTCCGTTCGGTGATTGCTGGCGTTTATGAGTATCATCGACCGCCTGCTCGGAACCGACGACGACGACGAAGACCCCCGACCGACCTACGTCTGCACCGGGTGTGGAAAGGCATTCGACGACGAGCGGGAACGCTGTCCGGATTGTGGCAGCGAGCAGGTCGTCTCTCCACGTCACTGACGACTAGTCAGTTATCTTCCAGTGTCGCCGTTTTCGAATAACCAACACATGTAAGAAACCAAACATCCGTGAACAGGTGTTTAGAGAGGCTTAGCAGGCGTATAATAATGGCACTGCCCACACTCGAACAAATCGAGAATGAGATTTGTCAGCCGGGTTGGTCTGGGGCTGGGGCACGCGGACTCGACGCGGTTCGAGTGTAAATCGTGCGGTGCGTCGTACGAACTCGACCGGCAGATGTGCACCGAATGTGGTGGGCATTGCATCGGGTATTGCGAGTCCTGGCTTCAGGAAGAACTTCGCTCGCGGACATCGAGCAATCGGTTCGACTGAGACGGCGACCGTACGGAGAAGGCAACCGTAAGCACCCGCAGAAGCGAACCGCCGTCATTCCAGTCGCGAGCGGACGTACTTCGTCACGTGGTCGTCCATCCGCCG
>NZ_MEIH01000119.1:0-9805 GCF_001723155.1 Haladaptatus sp. W1 | reverse complement strand
ATCGTCGGTCACCCCCGTCCGTTTGCGGCGACTTGCCGCCGGGGTCAGCACCACTGGACTCGCCGCCGTCGGGTTCCGTTCTGGCGACGGGACAGCGGAAGCTGTTTGCGTCCCTGTACCCGCCGCACGTCGTCCATGAGGTCGTCAACAACGTCGTCGCTGCCGATGTCCGGGAAGACGAGGGCGTAGTAGACCGCGCCGAGTATCGGGAGCAACCAGAGGAAGACGAAGTACGCCAACGTGGAAACCGGCAGGCCGAGGACGTACGTGTAGTCGGTCACGCCGGGATGCCACTGCAGCCAGATTATGCTGAACCCGGCCACGAAAACCGCGGCCAGTCCGACCAGCAACCACGTATAGGGGGCGAGGTTCAGTTCGCCGTCGTTCCGTTCGACGGCCGCGGCCGCGAAGTTCGCCACGATGAACAGCGCGGCGCAGTACGAAAACAGCCGATACGCCCCGGTCGCCGCGGCGAGCAACAGTGCGACGGCCAGTACGGCTATCGTGCCCATGACTTTGTTCCGCGCGCCTCGATTCGCCGACGTTCGTGAAGATGCCATCAACTGTGCACCAAGGTACCAAATGTCGAAAAACGGCGGGTTGATATGTAAAGAATGTTCGAGCGCTGATTTTTCGTTGGTCGGGGGAGATGATTTCTGCGGATGTCGAAACGGCGGGGACGGCTACCGCGTCCGCGTCCGAATCCGTGCGATTCGGCCGTCCACGATGGTGAAGTCGTCCTCGAAAGCGAACATCTCCTCGCCGTCGGCGTCGAGCAGGCGGCCCTCGGCGACGGTCGACTCCCCGTTCTCCTCGACCCGCGAGAGTTCGTGACTCGTCTCCTTGTTCGGGCGGTCGTCGCGCATGAACGAGACGAGGGTGTCGCGTCCCTCGATGGTCCGGTCGGGTCGCTCGTGTACCACGTCCGGGGTGAACAACCCGGCGAACGTCTCGTAGTCGTGTGCGTCGATGGAATCGTAGTACGCCCGAACAACCGCTTCGGAGTCCATACGCGGGACAACGCGGACGACCCTCTTTATCCCCTCGGCAGGAGCTATTGAGTTCTCGATAGTCCGCGGGATAAATTTGAGGCCACAATAGCAGTCATATAAACGGCTATGTCGTCCCCGCGAACTCGTACATTCGCCGGTGGAATCCGGTACGCCAGTACGACAGAGGAACTGTTTCCATACGGCTCCGCTCCGCACAGCACCGCACCCCCGGCGGGGCCTTCTTCGCGCCACTTTTTACCGAGCCACGCCAAGCGCTCGGCAGTGAACCTCCACGTCCGGTACGAGGGTGACGACGACCCGAAGAAGTGTACGGCGCGGAAGCTCGCGCGGTTCGACCTCGCCGAACTCCACCGCACGACCCGAGCGACGCCGTACGGCATCGTCCTCAATCCGCACGCGGAGCAGGCGCTGTCGCCCGCCGACCGCGCCGAAACCGACACCCTCGTCGCCCTCGATTGTTCGTGGGAGAGCGCGGAGCGGGCGCTGTTCGAGATGCCCGGCGTCCACCGAGCGTTGCCGTTCCTCGTCGCCGCGAACCCCGTCAACTACGGCAAGCCGTTTCGGTTGAACACCGTGGAGGCGTTCGCGGCGGGACTCTGCATCCTCGGGGAGCGCGACCAAGCGGAAGAGATACTCTCGAAGTTCCGCTGGGGGGAGACGTTCCTCGAACTGAACGCGGAACCGCTCCGCCGCTACGCCGACTGTGCCGATTCGACCGACGTCGTGGCGGTACAACAGGAGTATCTGGACGCTGGCGAGGAGTAACGGCGGGGCGACTCAAAAACGTTTAAACGCGCGCGGAAGAAAACGCACGGTATGGCCAGTTTCGACGCAGCAGAGAAACGAACGCTCGAAAAGATGATTTGCATGCGCTGTAACGCGCGCAACCCGCAGCGAGCGGAGAAGTGCCGCAAGTGCGGCTACAGCAAGCTTCGTCCGAAGAGCAAGGAACCGCGCAGCGCATAATCGGGTCGCCGATTTTTCGTTCGAATCGCAACCGGGAGCCGCGCGTTTCTCCGCGTCCAGCTATTCGTCTTCCCCGAACCATTCGTCTTCGAGGACGGCGTAGCGCTCGACGTTTACGTATTCGCCGTCGAGGAACTCGGCTTCGACGTGTGTCGCCTCGTGGCGGAAACCGAGCTTTTCCCAGATGCGGGCGGAGCCGACGTTGCCTTCGAAGACGCGGGCGAAGATTCGGTGGTGGCGGCGCTCGCGGAACCCGAAGTCGGTGATGAGCCGACTGGCCTCCGTACCGTAGCCCTCGCCCCAGAACTCCTCGGCGAGCGAGATACCGATTTCGGCGTTCACACCCGTCGAGTCGTGCGGGTGAAGCCCGATGGTTCCCATCGCTTCGCCGTCGCGGCAGATGAGCAGGTGCACGTGGTCGGTGTCGGTGTCCGAGGCGCGCTCCTCGTACCACTCTCGTTCCTGTTCGCCGTTGATGGGCGAGCGACTGCCGAGGAACCGGCGGACGTTCGGGTCGTTGATGGTCTCCTGCAGGAAGTCCAAGTCCTCCTCTTCGACCGTCCTGAGTTCGATTCGGTCGCCGTACAGAAAGACGGGTCCGGGCATGAAAGAGAGAGGTTCGACCGAGGAGAAAAGCGTGTTCGATGCGTGCCATCACACGACACGTTGCGTCTCGCTATCCGGCGACACGGAGCGTCGCTCACTCGGGATACTTCGGTTCGCGTTTCTCCGCCCGCTCCAGTGCGGTTTCGATGACGTCGCGCACGTCGCCAGAACTGCCCTGCCGTTCCGACTGGCTCCCGGAAGCGTGGCTCTCGGGACCGTCCCCGTGAAACTCGTCGCCGTGTCCGGCGTACATGTGTTCGACCGAATCCGGCATGCGGTCGAGGAGGTCGCGGATGCTCTCGATGAGTTCCTCGCGGGACTGCCCCGGCATGTCGGTTCGTCCGAAACTGCCGTCGTCGAACGCGCCGTCGTCGTGGACCACGACGTCGCCGCTGAAGATGGTCGACTCGCTGACGAACGCGAGGTGGTCGTCCGCGTGGCCGGGCGTGTGCACGGCCTCGAACTCCTCGTCGCCGATACGAACCGTATCGCCGTCGGAGAGGGGCGTATCGCGGCGAGGATGCGGGGCGTAGGCGGCGAGTTCCGCGTCGAATTCGTCCAACACGGCGTCGAGTTGTTCGACGTGGTCGCCGTGCTGGTGAGTGAGGACGACCGCATCGAGCGTGTCGGTGTGTTCGCGGATGACGTCCACGACGCCATCCATCGCCCCGGCGTCGACGAGGACGGTGCGCTCGCCGAGCACGAGATACGCGTTGCAGGTGAACGTCTCGGCGTCGGCGGTGACGGTGACGACTTGCATATCGGGTCGTTTTGCCCCATCTACCAAAATTCTGACGGGCGGCGAGCGTTTTTAGTGCTCGAAGTGCATACTAACTATCGTATGGGCTTCGGGAGCTACGACGAATCAGAACAAGAAAATCGGGAGTATAGCGCGGACTTGGACGACGACAGCGGTGTCGAAACGTCGGAGCACGACCACGAAGGCAGCGTAGATTTCGAGATTGGGGCATCGAACGACGAGCTGTTGGACCGACTCAGCGAAATCAAAGACGAAGAGTAGCGTGAAGTCGGGTGTTCGAGCGCTCGGTGTCGCGGAATCTTACCGCCGTGACACCAGCACGCTCGCTGGCGTGGTCACCCGCGCGAGCAGGGTGACGGACGGTTTTGTTTTTGGAGACTGTACGGTCGGCGGAACGGACGTGACCGACGGGATTATCGACCTTGTGGAGCGACTGGACCGCGAAGACGTACGCTACGTCCTCGTCGGCGGCATCGCCCTCGCGTGGTACAACGTGGTGGACATGCACCGCCTTCACGAAGCGACCGACCGACCGGTCATCGCCGTCACCTTCGAGGAGAGCGACGGCCTGCTCGAATCGCTCGAAGCCGAGTTCTCCGGCGATGCGCTCGACCGACGGCGCGAACGCTATCGGGGGCAACCGCCGCGGCGCGAACTCGCGGTCAACGACCAGACGGTCTTCGTCCGACAGGTCGGCCTTCCAGAGGGAGAGGCCCGCGATGTCGTCCGGGCGTTCACGCCCGAGGGCGGCCGACCCGAACCGCTCCGCGTCGCGCGGTTGGCCGCCCGCGCCGCGGACGAGTGGCGCGGTGGAACGGACCGCTGAGGCGCAGTGCGGTGGAACGGACCGCTGAGGCGCAGTGCGGTGGAACGGACCGCTCGGGCGAGCGGTCATACGAGGTCGGAGCCGCCGTCGATTCTCTCCGTTCGATTGACACGGCGTAGGCCGAGGATACTTAATACGTCCCACCCGTTCGGGCGACCATGGGTACGATGGAGGGACTGGACGTCACCGACTGTACGCGCTGTCCGGCACTAGTCGAGTGCCGAAGTCAAATCGTCAACGGCGTCGGTCCGGAGGACGCGGACGTGTTATTCATCGGGGAAGCACCGGGCGCGCGGGAAGACGAACAGGGCGAACCGTTCGTCGGTCGGAGCGGGTCGGTGCTGGACGAAAAACTCCGCGACAGGGGACTGTCGCGGGCGGACGTTCGAATCACCAACTGCGTTCGCTGTCGCCCGCCGGAGAACCGCGACCCGACGACGGAAGAACTCGGCAACTGCCGGGAGTATCTGGAACGGGAAATCGAACTCGTGGACCCCGACGTCATCGTCACGCTCGGAAAAGTTCCGAGCCAGCACGTCCTCGACCGGGACGTGGCAGTGACGAACGAAGCCGGGTCGATAGAAGCCGTCGAACTCGGCGGGACGAAACGCGACGTGCTCGTCTGCCTGCACCCCGCCGCCACGCTCTACGACCGGAGTCAGGAGTCCACGTTCGAGAGCGCGCTCGACAAGGCGGCGACGATGGCGGGCGCGAACGGCGGCCAGTCGAACCTCGGCGATTTCTAACCGTTCGAATAAGACGGAGTGCGGCGTCGAATCTGGCGTTGTAAGGCGGGGAAAATAGCGACGAATCGACGGGCGAGTTGCCGTGTCACCGACGAGTCGGATTCAGGTTCGTCCTCGAAACGGCCAGTTCAGCACTCGTTGCCCGCGTTCGATTCGGCGTACTGGACGTTCTCGTTCCGCTGGTAGTTGAGCTGTTCCGCCGTCGCGTTACCGTCGTCCATGGAGAACGCGATGGCGCTGTTCTGCTCGTTCACGTTCAGCTGTTCGATGTACTGTTCCTGTACGATTTCGCTGATGGCTTTCTGCGTGTTGACTTGGTTGTGGCCTTTGTCGTACGCGACCGCCCACGACCCGTCGCCTTTCGCGTCGGTACCCTTCACCACGCCCTCGATTTGGAGGCCGCCCTCGTCCACGTTGACCGAGGTCGCCGAGGCGATTTGGGCGTTGAAGTTGCCCTGATAGCTGGCCTGCGTTGCCGTCGACTCACTACCGTTCAGCGCGACCGCCAAGGCCGCGTTCTGCACGCTGGAGTTTCGCTGGCTGACGTCCTGGAACTGGTCGATTTCGGATTCGGCACCCTGCTCGTTTGCCTGCATCGACCCGTCCGACGTGCGTTTCACGTCGGAGTCCGAGTAGTCGCCCGTCATCTTGGCGGTGGACATGTACTCGCTGACGGGGGTCAGGTCGAAGTTGAGCGCCGTGGCCTTCGCTATCTGCTTGTTCCGGTTGAACTGACAGCTGATCTGCCACGCCTTGGCGGTACTGCCCTCGCCGACGGCGAGGGCGACCGCGACGCCCTGTTTGTTGTAGTTCAGCTGGTTGACTTCCTGTGACTGGTCGACGGACGAGTCGGCGCTCTGGTTATCGCCATCGCCGACGTTCTTCGCGAGCGCCTCCGCGTCCTGCACGTTCTCGTTGAGCTGGTAGCTTCGCTGGTAGGAACGGGCGTAGCTTCCGCCTTCGGCGACCGCGACGGCGCGACTCTGACTGCTGTAGTTGACCTGACCGACCTCCTGTTCTTGGTCGATTTCGGCGTCGGCGGACTGTTCGCTCTGGTATTCGTCGTCGCTGACGACCCACCCAGAGAACTCGCTCGATTCCGTCTCGTGTGCGAAGATGATGTAGGCGTTCTTGACGTCCTTGAACGTCTGTTTCTTGTGGTCGGCCTTCGCGTTCTTCGACCACGCCTTCCCCGCCTGCACGTTCTGGTTGTTCTGGTAGGTGCGCTGGATGGCGTCTGCCTCCCCACCGTCGATGGAGATGGCGACGGCGTACTTCTGCTGGTTGACGTTCAGTTGGGAGACCTCCTGATACTGGATGACCTCGGACGACGACTCCTGTGAACTGGTCTGGAGGTCGTTTTTGTGGTCTGCCAGCCACGATTCGAGGTCGGTGGAGTCGGTGTCAACCCCGAAGATGAGGTAGACGTTATCTCCGTCCGCCTGTACGACATCGTCCGTGGCCGCGTTCGTTGCGCCCGAGAACTTGCTCACTGCTCCGGCGCCGATGCCAGTTGCCGCGATTCCCTTCAAATACCCTCTGCGTTTAAGCTTGCCGCGATTTCGATTGGTTCCTCGCATAGTGCAACCTGGTAAAACATCGGTTCACATTTCGTTATGAGCCGCCTGTCGGCAATACTTAGCGAGTAGGACCTAGTTATAACGGTAAAACGGACAAAAATTGTAGGGATTCGAATACGTATCCCGATGTTGTATTATCACTCACCGACGGGAATAAAATCGCGGGACGCACCCGGTTTCAACGAGTGCCATCCGGCAAGAAACGTCCGAGACGGACGAGAAACCTACCACCACTGCGACCGAAACCGGTGAATCCGCGCGACAATCGTCACACTCGACGACCCACTGTTATCGGAATCAACAACCCACCGCTATCGGAATCGGCGACCCGTCTTTACCGCACGAATCAGCAAACGGCCGGGAGAAACGGCGAACGGCCGAACGAATCAGCGGACGACCGTGACCATCATCGGCGCGCGGCGCATCACCTTGTCGGCGACCGAGCCGAGGATGATTTTCGAGATGTCGTCCTTTCCGTGAGTTCCGATGACGATGTGGTCTACGTCGTTTTCGCGGGCGTAGACGAGGATTTGGCGGGCGGGCTGGCCCATCTTGACGACGCTCTCGACCGGAACGTCCGCCTGCTCACCGAGTTCCTCGTGCAGTTCGTGTGCGTTGTCCCACTCCTCTTGATACCACTCCTGGGAATAGGCGGGCATTCCCGACTTCCCTATCGGCGACTGATACCCCGGTGAGAGCGGGTCGATATCGAACGGGTTGACGATGGTGATGAGCGTGAGTTCGACGTCCGGCATCGACGCCGCGTATTCGAACGCCTCCACCGATTTCGGCGAACCATCCAACGGAACGAGAACGTGTTCCCCCATGGCACGTTGGACGGGCGAACGCCAGTAAAACAGTTTTCTCTGTCGTTGACAGCTGTTCCCGGGGAACGAACTCACCCGACGTTCAGGATGAACTCGAAGATGAGAAACGACCCGACCGCCGAAAGAGTCGGCGAGAGGACCCAGAGGAGGACGATTCGGCTCGTCGCCGCCGGGTCGAACAGGTTTTCCGCGGTCAGTTCCTCGATGCTCTCCTCACCGATGGGTGGCACTTCTCCGGCTTCACCGCCGTCGCCGACCGTGCCCGGGTCGGGAACGTCGCCGTCCGCCACGTCGCCGATGGTCGGGCCGGGCGGCATCTCGGATTCGCTCGTTTCCGCTATCAACGCACCCGAGGAGAGTTCCGCGGTGGGGGTCTGTTCGCCCTGCAGCGCGGTGTCCGCCACCTCCGCGACCGTCACCGCGCGACTGGCGCGACCCCACCCGAGTCCGATGATACACGACGTGGTGCTGACCGCGAGACTCGCCGGAATTCCGAGCCGCGAGAGAATCGTGATGATGGTCGCACCGATGAGCGAGACGATGAGCGCGGCCAGAATCGGCAGGTCTGTGATGCCGTCGCTGACGGTGTCGAGGGTCCGGCGAGCGATGGTAAAGCCGCCGAGCCCGATTGCCCCGATGGCCAAGAGGATTCCTTGGCTGGCGGTTATCGACCCGTTTCCGATGAGCGGAGCGACCGCGTTGGCCGCGTTCGACGCACCCGCGCTGAAACCCATGTAACAGGCGATGATGAGCACCGACGCCGCGCCGCCCGCCTCTCGTTTGCCGACGTTACCGCCGAGTTTCGGTCGGGGAATCGACCCCGAGCGGTCCACCGTCAGCAATCCGTCCTCGATGCGTGAGAACGAGAATCGGGCGTCCAGATGCGGATAAAGGTACCGACCGACGACCAACCCGACGAAGAAGGCCGAAAGCGGCGCGACTATCCACGCCGAGACGATGGTGAACATCAGCGATTCGTTGAGCGTGTTCGACGCCAACCCCAAGCCGACGATTGCGCCCACCGCCGTCATCGAGGTGGACGCTGGCACGCCGAACAGGTTCGAGATGAGCAGCGCGAACCCGGCGAAAAAGAGGACGATGATGCTCGTCACCAGCGTGAACTGGCTCGCCGGGACGATACCGTTGCTCATGGTCTCGATGACGTTTCGACCGACCGTCCACCCGCCCAAGAGGGCAAAACCGGTGAATAGCACCGCCGCTCCGACTTTCCCGATGATTCGGCTGCCGACCGCGGGACCGAAGGCGACCCCCGTCGAGGACCCCCCGATGTTGTAGCCGACGAATACGGCAACGAACAATCCGACTATCAGTAATGCGGTGACCACTCTCTCCCCCCACTCGTACAACGGTGGCAAACTATTTCGTTCTTGCTCGCACCTCAAGCGCGAAACGCCGCCCAGCGAAGCATGTCGTCGAACGCGACGACCGACTCGAACCGGTCGTCCGGGTCGTCCGCCATCGCTTTCGATATCACCTCGTACAGTTCCGGTGAGACGGAATCAGAGCGAAGCGATTCGTACTCGTTCGGGTCCGCCCGGGCGAGGATGAGTTTCCGATACTCCGGGTCGAGCATGCGCAGCGACCCCCCGTCGGGGTCCTCGCCGGTCAGAACGAAGGTCGCAATCGCTCCGAGGCGGTACACGTCGGTTCGCTCGTCACCCGCCTCTCCCGCGACCTGCTCCGGCGCGTCGTAGGGCGACCGGTCGCGGAACTCGGCCAGCGCGGCGGCCAGTTCCCAATCGGCCACGGCAACGTCGTCGCCGTCGAGGAGAATCGACTTCGGAGTCAGACCGCCGTGAATCACGCCGTCGGTGTGTGCGTCGTGAACCACCGTGTTCGCGTCCGAGAGCGCGTCGAGTCGCTCCTCGACTGGCCGGTGGGAATCGGCGAGCGACCCGTCCGCGTAGTAGGGCAATTCGATGCTGTCGCCGTCGGTTTCGAGGACGGGAACGACGCCGGGTCGGTCACTCATCTCGGCCCAGCGTTCGGTCGCCGAGCGGAACGTCCCCGCGACTTGCGGGTCCGTCAGGTGTCGCTCCACGACGACTTCCGGGCCGTCGTCGGTGCGTTTCCTGACGCGATACGTCTCGGTGAGCGCGTCCGAAGCGAGGCGGTCGAGCCGACCGTATTCGAGCGTCGGTTCGGTGGCGTCCGCCGTGACCGCCTCGTCGTCATCGTTCCACCGTCGGTACGCCGCGAACGCCGTGGTCCCGACGAGAATGCCCGAGAGCGCCATCCCCGAACCGGACGTGAGGAACTCACCCGTTCCGTCGATGGCCGTGGAGAGAAGCGAATGACGGCGGTCGAACGCGTACAGCGTACCGCGGGTCCCGAAGAGGATAACATCGTCCGCGAGTACGGTGTTGATGGCACGGTTCGCGCCCGTGAACGACCACTGTAACGAGCCGTCGTCGGTCGAGAGGACGTACAGCGTCCGCTCGAAGGAGACGTACACGGACC
>NZ_MEIH01000118.1:0-2183 GCF_001723155.1 Haladaptatus sp. W1 | reverse complement strand
CTTAAACCGATTCTGAATCTGCCGTTTGGGGCATTCCAGAACCATTGGCATGATGTCTTCGACTAAACTCGCCACCTTTGCCGCGATCCCACCGTAATCATAATCTCATTCATCGAATAAATCACATTGGTTTCAAAATCCAACACGAGTTCAATATCAACTCCGTCTTTGTCGTGTACTAACTGGAACTCGACGTCCATCCAGACGTCCATGTCCGCGTTGGGGAATTCAGGTGTAACAAGTTCCAACGGAAAGTAGTATCTGATTCGATCAGCATTCCAATCGGAGGAGGGTTCTGACTTTCCGCGAAGACGCAGTTCGGCTATGTCGCTAATAAACTTCTTCAACTCGGTATACACGATGGCATCAACTGTCCGATTATCCCAGCCGACCACTTGGCATTCAGTATCGTCTATCGAAACTGTAAGTCGGGGTCCCAACGGCATCCACGGCGACCCACTTTGACGGCCTTGCAACTGAAGGAATGTTGTATAATGAATAGTGAACGAGTGTTCTCCGTCGGCGGGGATTTCGTCTAATGTAAACAGAGGTGGACCGTTGAGGCGGAACTCAAAGTCCTCGAATTGAGTCTTATCGTCTTTTGATTCAATAGCCCAGCTAACTTTTACCTCTGAAAACGGCGGCGCCTCGGTCTTTGTCGTCTCAAACGTGACGACGGAAAAATATTCCTCTAGAATCTACTGGCGGGACCGGGTCGTCCGGAGCCACAATTTGTCCCCCTGTTCTGGTGTTGTTGTTTACTCGGATATTCATGATGTTCGTTTGGGGATTCGGCAACTCTCCACCCATACACCGTTCTGTACCTGTTAGTAGACCCACAAACGTGGTCAAATGTTATATACTAGTATGTAAAAAATCTGTCTTTAACACCACCTTCTATCTTACCGCATGTAATTGTAACACTTGATACAACAAATGGAGACATCGTCTATATCAACGCTGTCATACCAACTGTAGATATTCTCAGGATATATTGTTGATTAAGACACTCTTCATCCATGATCAAATTTGGCCATCCCTCTAGATACCTTTACGTCAACGGCAGTGAATTCTAGCAAGTCAATATCAGAATAAGAAAGATAAGCACCTGTAATCCATTACTTCCTTACTCTCCCTGTTTAGCAGAAATTCTAATTGCTACCAGTAACTACCATCTAATAGATGCAGAGCAGACAAACATTCATTGATATTGTTCTAGTCCTATTTATTATGGTCGCCATTTTTGCAACTACGCAATATTTATCACCCATCATTGGTTTTTCTAAAGATTCTTTGCTAACCTTCATACTTTCAGCATTTATACCTGCCGTAGCAATATTGTATTCAATCATATCTGAGTCAAGCTTTTCAAATGCCATTTTGAGGCTGGTTCTACGTGATTCCCGAGATGGGGAAGTTTTCGACCGCGCGCTGGGTCTGTGCGCCCCAGTAGGCGTCCGCTGGAACTTTCATCTCCCCGAGGCTGTCCTCCTCGATTCGATAATCCTCGTCGCTCATGCGTGTGGAGGGTCGATGTGGGCGAGCGTAAAACCCATCGAAACGGGGCTACCAAAATAGGGCTACGAGGCCGAAACAACTGAATTCAAACACTATCTCGACTGTAAGCATTCACTCGGAGTAGAATTAATTTAAAAATAATTAAGTAGCTCTTACCGAATAGGTAAATAGACGCATACTGAGGCATCAATATGACAGGCGATAACGATAACGGATTGAATCGACGGACGTACGTCAAAGGAATGGGTCTCGCCGGGACTGCCGGAGTCGCTGGTCTCGCCGGATGCACCGGCGGCGGTGACGACGACAACGGCGGCGACAACGAAAACAAGAACGACGACGGAAGCGGAAAGGACGGTAATACGGACTACAAGAAGCTCGAACTCCAGCACTGGTGGACGGGCGGCGACGGTCACGCCGCGATTACGGCCCTCCTCGACGGATTCAAGGAGGAGTACCCGGACATCGAAGTCAAACCGAACCCCATCGCGGGCGGTGCGGGGCAGAACCTGAAAGACGTCGTGAAAAAGCGCGTCCTCCAAGGCAAGCCGCCGAGCTCGTGGCAGGCGTGGCCCGGAAAGAACCTCACGCCCTACGTCGAGAACGACATCCTTCACGACATCAGCGATTCGGTCTGGTCGGAAAACGGAATGAAGGACGCCTAT
>NZ_MEIH01000117.1:0-5300 GCF_001723155.1 Haladaptatus sp. W1 | reverse complement strand
CGGAGACGGTGCAGATAGGGAGAAACTCGAACGCATCGCACGAGGTCACGACAACATCGAAGTCAGAGGATTCGTAGAGGACATCGAATCGCTTGTCGCACGTTCGAGGGCGGTTATCTATGCACCGGTACAGGAAGACTTCGGGCTCGTCGGTGCTGAAGCACTGATGGCAGGAAAGCCACTCCTCGGCGTGAACGAGGGGTTCACGAAATACCAAGTCGAGGAAGGAGTGACTGGCGAGTTGTTCGAACCGAATAGGGAATCGATACGGGAGGTTGTGCAGGGGTTCGATTCGACGAAGTACGATAGCGACGTAATTCAGCAGCAGGCTGAACGATACAGCTACGAGTCGTTTCAGGACGGACTGTGGGACGTCGTCGCCCAAACGGTTACGGAGGACTAAGATGGCGATAGAGCACCCCATCACCGCGACTGACCCACGTATTTCGGTGGTAGTTCCGACGATTCCCGACAACAGCCACGTCGAAGTCGTCGCATGTCTCGAATCCCAGACCTTCGATTCGTTCGAAGCACTAGTGGTGAACGACGCCAGCCTCGACATCTGCGAGGCACGAAACGCCGGAATCGAGGCCGCAAACGCGCCAATCGTCGCCCTTACAGACGATGATTGCCGCCCGGAAGAGGAGTGGCTCTCCGCGATCGCACACGAGTTCGAGGCACATCCGACCCTTATTTGTCTGGAGGGTAGAGTGGAGGGCGGGCGAACTTATACCGGGGAACAGAAGTACGTCGGTTGTAACCTCGCGTTCGACCGAGATGCGGCGCTCGCCGTCAGTGGATTCGACAGTGAGTATGCTGGCTGGCGAGACGATACCGAATTCGGCTGGCGAATGGAGCGGGACGCCGACGGCAAGTGTAGATACAGCGACTGCGTTCGAATGACCCATCCCGAAATGCCGCGAGCGACTATCGACACCACGCTGGAAGAACAACTTAAAACCACCTACACCGACCGATACAATGACGTTATTGTACCAAACACGATCATAGGACGGATAAACGATTGGCTTTGGCGAAATGGTGTTTGGGAAGTTGTGAACGCCATTCGCTACAGAGGACAATAATGACCAATATCGCACTTATCGTACTCGATACTCTGCGGAAAGACTATTTCGACAAACATTTTGACTGGCTTCCTGGTCGTCGATTCGAGAACGCGTGGAGTACGAGCCACTGGACAGCTCCTGCCCACGCATCGCTGTTCACCGGGAAATATCCAAGCGAAGTTGGCATCTATACCAACTCACAGCGATTCGACTGTAAGGAACCACTTCTCGCAGAACGGTTCGCGGACGCTGGCTACATCACACGAGGGATTAGCGCGAATCCGAACATTTCTCCTGCATTTGACGCTAACCGTGGGTTTCAGAAATTCGACAGCCAGTTCCAAATTGAGGGGATAGGCGAGGGAATGTTCGACTGGGAGGCGTTCATCGCGGAGTCCAAAGACATGGGGCCGGAACGGTTTGCCATTGCGCTAAAACGGTGCGTATTTGGCGACTACGAAACGATTCCGTCGTTGAAACACGGAGCGAAGTTGAAACTTCGTGATATGGGATTCGGAAATTTGGTCACTGGCGGTGGTAGCGAATGCGTACTGTCCTTCGTTCGAGAAACCGACTTCGGTGATCGAGAATTCTTCTTCGCGAATCTCATGGAAGCACACGCACCCTACGATCCACCAGAACCGTTCAAGACGGTCGACGTAGATGTGGACACTATCTCCGCGACAGTAGAGAGTCCGGATGCCTGCCCTTCTGACATCCGACAGGCTTACGACGACAGTATTCGGTATCTGTCACGCGTGTACGAGCAAATATTTGAAGAACTCCAGGCGGATTTCGACATCATTGTCACCGTTAGCGACCACGGAGAGCTTCTCGGAGAACACGACAGTTGGGGACATATGTTTGGGTTGTATCCCGAACTCACGAACGTGCCACTGTCGGTGTACACCGCCGACGGTGCACATGGCGAGAGCGATGTAGCCGTGAATCTCTTTGATGTCCATCGAACGCTGGTAGACGTCATCGATATCGAGTCGAACGGGCGCGGACAGAACCTGCTTAGAGAACTCGACAATAGCGAGTTCTTGACGGAGTACCATGGGCTACGTAAAGCAAACTATCTTGGACTACGGAACGAAGGATTAGTGGATGCAGATCGACTGAACGAGCAGCTAATCGGGGTAGTGTCCGGTGACTACTACGGATACGAGACGTTCGACGGGTGGAGTGAGCGGGGATCTGCTCCCTGTGAGAACCCGAAACAACGGATCAACGAACTCGTCTCGGAGTGTGACCACCGGCACGTCAAGGACGAGGAGTATGATTTGGATGACGATATCGTGTCCCGACTGAAAGACTTAGGATACGCCTGAGTGGACTCCACTCTTTGACGCCGTCAACCCGAATCAGAGTTGTCGACAGATACAAAACGTTCTTGTACCAGATACGAAAATAGGTCGATTGAATAACTAGCTGTGGCGGAATAGTGTCTGGGATGTCATAGACAAAATTCGTCAACAAGGAAAACAATGACCAATATTGCACTTATCGTACTCGACACTTTGCGGAAAGACTATTTCGACAAACATTTTGACTGGCTCCCTGGCACCCGATTCGAGAATGCATGGAGTACGAGTCACTGGACGGCCCCGCTCACGCGTCGCTGTTCACTGGAAAATACCCGAGTGAAGTCCCAGTAAACAAGAAGAATGAGTTCTTTCCCGCGACCGAGACGTCGATCGTCGAACGGCTGTCGGAAAGAGGTTATCGAACGCGAGGGTTTACGTCGAACATATATATGTCCTCGAACTTTAAATTCGATAGAGGATTTGATAAAATCAAAGAGTCATGGAGAGTTAAACAAATCCCGAGCGAGGACACGTTCAATTGGGGTGCATTCATCTCGAAGCATCAGGATGACGGGGCATCACGGTATTTCAAAGCCCTCTATCAGTGTCTTACCGACGATTCTGATACAGTCCCGTCGTTGAAGTATGGGGTCAAGATGAAATTGAACGACCTCGGACTCATCTCGCACGAAGACGAAGGGAGCAGGCGAGCATTAGAATACGTCCGGAAATCGAACTTCGACACAGACGGAGAATTCCTGTTCTTAAATCTCATGGAAGCACATGCTCCTTACGACCCCCAGAGGAGTATAAAACAGTCAAGCGTCCCGAGATAAACAAAAAGCGTCCGTCGCTGCTCGGTGGCTACGACGACCCGGAATGGCCACGTACCGCGTACGACGACGCCGTCCGATATCAATCGGACATGTACGAGAAAATCTTCCAAGCGGTTCAGGAAGACTTCGACGTAGTCATTACCGTCGCAGACCACGGCGAAATGCTCGGCGAGGATGATACATGGTTGCACTGGATAGGGATTCGTCCAGAGGTAAGCCACGTACCTCTCTGCATCTCTGGTGACGTGGACATCCCGGACGCCGAGAGCGTAGCGAGCCTCGTGGACGTTCACGCGACGCTTGCTGACCTCGCTAATCTCGACATACCAAGTCCTCGGGGAGAATCCTTGCTTCTACCCACGAACCGCGATTCACGGCTAGTCGAGTACCGAGGTTTATCCCAACGTCGGCGGGAAGTCGTCGAGAAGGTCGGAAATGACCCAGACAAGTACGACCGGGACTGTTATGGAATCGCAGAGGAGCAGTATCACTACGAGACGCTCGACGGATTCGTCGGTGACGAACAGTGGCAACCAAAAATTTCGGAAGCAGTCGAGTCGCTAAACCTCGAAAGAGCGATGGAAGACCACGTTTCGGACACCGTGGTCGAACAGTTAGAAAGTCTCGGCTATGCCTAGTCGATCACTCGCCAGTGCTATCGTCCCGACACTCGATATGGCTGCCCGTCGTGGAGGTGGCATGTGACCGAAGCGACTGATGTGAGTCTCGGTGGTGAGACGGCGAAGGCGACGATTGCGAAGTTTGCGATGGCAGCAGTCGGATTCTTCGGGAGTATTCTCTTTGCACGGGAACTCGGGCCGAAGGCATTCGGTGGCTACTACTTACTGTTCAGTGTAACGAAGCTTGCGGATCGGCCCTTGATGGGCTGGGCGACCGCTAGCAAGAAACAATTTGCAGACAATGAAACGAAGCGACGAGAACTCGTCGGTGCGCAGTTCCTTTTCAACGCGGTTTGGATCCTCATTGCCACGGCGATCGGATTGCTGTTGGCCGACCGTTTTCGGTCGTACAGTGGTATCGCCATGGCACCGTTCTTGTTCGTGGTCTTGTTAGTGTCGGAGTCGAACTACGAGGCGTTCGACCGCGTATTGACGGCGAGCGGTCGAGTCGGACTTTCAACGTGGACGGATGCGCTTCGGTCGTATCTGACACTTCCGTTACAAGTTTTTTTCGTGTTCGTCCTCACTGGATACGCTGCGGACGGAATGGTGTACGGTCTAGTAGGGGCGACGGTGTTTACGTTTCCTGTTATCTTCTATTATATCGGGACGAGACCAGCGGTTCCGTCGGTCGACACGTTCTTTAGCCTCGCTCAATACGCCCGGTATAGTATCCCGACGGATTTCTTCGCTACCCTCTATAACCGGCTCGACGTGATTTTGCTGGGGATGCTATTACTGCCAGCGGCGGCGGCAAATTACGAAATCGCGGCACAGTTAACGGCTCCCGCAACGTTCGTCGCGACACTCGCGGGAAGTGGCTTGATGCCGCGCGTAAGTCGACTCCGGGCAGAAGGGAAAACTGTCGGACAGGAAGTCACGAACACGATCGCTTTTTCGAGCATTTTCGCCGTGCCGATCTTTTTCGGTGCGCTGGCGATTCCACGAGCGCTCGTCGTGACCGTGTACGGACCAGAGTACACACTTGGCGTATCACTCCTCGCCGGTATTGCGGATACTGTGTACTTTCGACGCAGACAACGCCATTGACCCAAACGCTCAACGGTCTCGATAGGCCTGACGTGAACATGCGCGTGTCGAGTATTGCACTCATAATCAACGTGTTATCGGGTGATTCTCACGCTTCGGTTTGGCCCGATTGGTGTCGTTGTCGCCTCCATCGTGCGGAGATAATCATCTACGTGTTCACTGCAGTCATCGTCAAACGACATGTACCGTCGGTGGAACTCGCACCGCGACTACTCCGTATCCAGGTCGGTGTCGAATGGTGATGTTCTTCGTTGTCTCCGCAGTTCAACGTTTTGTCGTGGTCACATCGTGGTTTACCCTTTGCATCTTGTTGGCCTCGGTGGGCGACGTACATCAGCCTGCTGGCGGTCTTGAGTC
>NZ_MEIH01000116.1:0-11476 GCF_001723155.1 Haladaptatus sp. W1 | reverse complement strand
CCACGGCATGAGCTACACCGAGTTCGAGTACGGCAACCTCGAAGTCCGCCCGCCGAAGCTTCCGCAAAAGGCGGCGGCGGACGAGGTAACCGTCTCCGTCTCGGTGCACAACACGGGCGATAGGGCGGGCGAAACCGTCGTCCCGGTCTACGGCACCCGCGAGCACGGCGAGGTGCTCTACCCACAGCAGGTCGTCGTCGGCTTCGAGCGCGTCTCCCTCGACGCGGGCGAGACGACTCGCGTCGATATTCGTTCGACGGTGCTCCGCTCGCCACCGTCCTTGGCGACGTGTTCTCCCGCGGCGAACTGGTCGTCGATACGGGCAAGTATCAGCTTTCGGTCGGCGACATGACCGAAACGCTGACCGTCGTCTGAGCGCCGCGATTCGGCGTTCGTTTTCGTCCGCCCGCGGCACGCGCGGTTCGGTGTCGGTCTCTGTTTCCGGTCGACCGAGAGAAATGACTGGTCGTTGGTATCTGTGGTCTGTACGAAGCAGCCGCTTGCGAGTTTGTTTTCGAAAGGAAAGCGGAACACGCGGGGCGAAAAGACCCCGCGTACCGCTTGCCGCCCTGAATTGGTCCCCGCTGACGCTTCGGCCCTCCAAAGCGAAGCGTCAACTGCAACAATACGGCGTAATGACTTAAAGGTAACGATTTCGATAACTGCCGTCAACCGGATGGAAAAAAGTTAGATGTACTCCTCTTCCAGCGTCCACCCCAACGCCCGCTTGTAATGCGTGAACATCTCTCGGATTCCTTGGTGGTTCATATCGTCGCTTTCGAGCTGTTCTTTGAGGAACTCGTACTGCTCGCGGATCTCTTCTTCGTCGCGCATATCGCGTCGTTTCGTGGTTCTGTCGGTTATGCGTGTCGGCGCGAGAGCGGTCGTCGGTCGAAACGTCGCCGCCCGATTTCGTCGCGCTATTTTCTGTCGAGTCGGGACAGGCCGTGCCAGATGGCATCGACCATCCGCTCCTCGCCGTCCCCGTCGGTGTCGTCCCACCCTCGGGCGAGCGCGTCCTCCAGCACGGGAATCGAGTGATTCTCGAAGTTGTTCATGCCCCGGAAGTCTTCGAGGGCGTCGCGTTCGTCGTCGTCGAACGTCCCCGAGGGGGTGCCGTCGAAAAAGCCGAGGTCGGCGAGGGTTTCGGACACCTGTTCCGCCGTGCCGTCGCTCAAATCTCGCGTTTCGTCGGGTTCCTCGCGCTCCAGCAGGGTCACGTCGTAGATTTTGAACACGCGCTCCAGTTCGTCGATGGGCGTCTCGTGGTCGTCCACGCGCACGTCCACCCAACGGTCGTTGCGTCCCTCGTACCCGCCTTGGGGTTTGGCGATGTACAGCGCGGCGCTCTGCTCGCCGCGTTTGTCGCCACCGGCGTCGTTGCCCGCGTGGAGCGCGGCGATGAGCCGTTCGGGGAGGCCGCCCTCGGTTTCCTCGAAGGCG
Organism: Haladaptatus sp. W1; assembly: GCF_001723155.1. Taxonomy (NCBI): domain Archaea; kingdom Methanobacteriati; phylum Methanobacteriota; class Halobacteria; order Halobacteriales; family Haladaptataceae; genus Haladaptatus; species Haladaptatus sp. W1. Next base: position 10,033 of record NZ_MEIH01000116.1, on the reverse strand, counting down.
TCCGCCATCGCTTCGAGCGTCTCGGGGTTTTCGAGGATGTTTCCCTGGACGGTGTAGTGCTCGCCTTGGATGTCGCCCGCGTAGTCGAAACAGTCCGCGCCCGTGAACGCCGCGATGGTTTCACCCTCCTCCCCCGCGTCGTCGATACCCTGGTCTCGCATGGCAACCGGCGATTTCACGACGCCGAGTTGCCGCGACTCGAACTCCGGGTCCGCGCCGGTGAGTTCCATCACGACCTCCTTCGCGGACTTCCCCCGTCGGAGGAGGTCGTGTCCGTCCGGGCCGTACGCGACGTTGGCGAAGCTTTGGGTGGCGACGGCACCCGCGTCCGCGCTGACGAACGGGACGACGCTCCCGACGCTGACGAACTTCGATTGGACGGCGACGCCGACGGCGTCCTGTTCCGGGTCGCGTGCGACGATGGAGAACGTGGATGGTCGCGGCGCTGATTGTCGTGACATACGCGGGACGAAGCAGTCCATCCCGAAAAGCGTTCACCACCCGGTAACTCAGCTCTCCACTTCGTCCTCCGCGGGAGGGTTCGTCCTTCCGTCGCCGGTATCGCTCTCCTTTCGCGCCGTGAGTGGTTGCCGGGAGACGAGTTCGCAGTCGAAGTCGGGATGTTCGGTGAGGTGATGAACGAGTATGTGCCGTCGTCCGCCGGTCAGTCCCCGTTCGCCCACCGTCTCGGCCGTGAACGTCCCCGGAAGTCGCTCGTACAGGTCCACCAGCGCGTCGAACCGTTCGAACACCTTTCGGTGCCCGGCGGAGTCGGCACCGCGACGCGAGACGACGTAGCTCCCGTCGTCGCGGTGCTCCCCGGCCGTGCGGAAGAACTCGCGGCGTTCGGTCAGCGCCTGACCGAGCGCCTCGCGTAACTGGTCGCCCTCGCGTCTGGAGAGGTCGTGTTTCTCTCCGAAAACGGTCAGCGACACGCCGTCGTCCGTGCTCTCGGCAGAGACTATCGTCTCTCCGGAAACGTGCGACTCGTTCGACCTGTCCGAACACTCCGCAGAATCAGCAGTACGTGCGGCCGAGAATTTCTCGACCAGCCGCGACGGGGCGACTTACTCTATCCTCCGAGTGAGTTTCACTCGACATGGTGATTGCACGTAGTTCGCCGCCGCTGATAAATCCACAGGGTGGCGAAGTCGGTGGAAGCCGAAGTCAGTGGGAGCGGTGGGTCGCGCGTGAGAGTTTTCACCCCGGAAGCGCAATCGGTGGACATGAAAGTCCGCGGAACCCGCGAGTGTAAAAACTGCGGGACCCAGTGGTCGTACTACGAGACGGGGAGCGTCGCCTGTCCGAACTGCGAGAGCATGCAGAGCGTCGGATTGGACGAAAACAGGATGCAACACACCGACAGTCCGGCGACCCTCGAACTGGCCGAGATACGCGACGCGCTGGACCGGGAACCGGCGCGCGAGGTCGCAAACAGGGCGGCCGACGAGGCGGGCGAGTACGTCAGAAAGCGCGGATTTATCAGCGGCGGCGAACTCCTCCCGCTCGACGACACCTACCTCGCGGCGAACGAGCTCCGACAAGCCGGACAACTGTTCAGCCGGTCGATGCGGATGACCGACGACGAGGAGATATACTTCTTCTCGCTCCTCCGCGGTGCCGACGAGGGCGAACGCCCGGACGCCCGCGACCTCCCGGAGTCGATTTACGAGGTACGAGGGCTGGCGGACGCGGAATCGCTCAAAGAATACCACGGTGAGATGGGCGAGTGGGCGAGAGAACACGACGTGGACCGCGAGGGACGGAACACGCTCGAAACCCTCGGCGAACACGTCCGTCGCGCACAGGCGCTCGAAGGCGGAGTCGATATCGACACCGCCGAGGCGCTCGTCTCGGCGACGCGCGACTTGGCACGGTATTTCGACGAGGACGATATGGACGCCCTCGCAAGCAGTCGGGACACGCTGTCTCGATTGGCGTAGTCGGGCCGGGACGGTCGGTGCCTAGGGAAGGTCGACTTCGACGTTCTCCTGTTCCCCGGCGGCTTTCACCGTGTTGTAGAGCAACATCGCACGCGTCATCGGGCCGACGCCGCCCGGAACGGGCGTTATCGCGCTCGCTTTCTCCTTCGCGCTGTCGAAGTCCACGTCGCCGACGAGTTCGTAGCCCTTCTCGTTGTCCGCATCCACGCGGTTGACGCCAACGTCGATGACGGTCACGCCGTCGGAGAGCATCGACCCGTCGATGAGTTCCGGGACGCCGCAGGCCGCGACGACGACATCCGCATCACGGGTCTTCGCGGCGAGGTCGTCGGTGCGCGAGTGACACACCGTAACCGTCGCGTTGCCGCCCTCCGCCTTCTGGATGAAGAGGTTCGCCAGCGGTTTGCCGACGATGTTCGACCGGCCGACGATGACGACGTCCTTGCCCTCCGGGTCGACGTCGGCCGATTCGAGGAGCTTCTGGACGCCGTGGGGTGTGCAGGGTTTGAAGCGCGGGTGGCCCGCCACGAGCATGCCGACGTTCTCCGGGTGGAAGCCGTCCGCGTCCTTTTTCGGGTCGATGGCGCGGAGGACCTGCTGTGAATCAACGTGGTCGGGAACGGGCATCTGGACGAGGATGCCGTGTACCTCGGGGTCCTCGTTCAGGTCGTCGATGGTGTCGTACAGTTCCTCGGCCGGTGCTTCGGGGTCGATTTCGATGTGAATCCCGTTGATGCCGACCTCCTCGCAGTCGCGCTGTTTCATCGAGACGTACGTCTCGCTCGCGGGGTCGTCGCTCATGAGGACCGTCGCCAATCCCGGCGTCACGCCCTCGTCCTTGAGCGTCTGGATGCTCTCGCCGAGGTCCGTTCGAATGCCCTCCGCCACCGCGCGTCCGTCGATGATGTCCGTCATTGTCGAAGAATGCGACTCGAAGCCCCTTCAACATTCGGATTCGTGCGTATTTCTGGGATTTAAAATCCGAATATATGCACGATTGTGTCTATTGGTGTCAGATGAACTCCAATTCTTCGCTGTCCATTTCGACAGGAACCGAACACGAATATGTTTTGTCGCGGTATTTCGCGGTTACGTCGATTTTCTTCGGCGTGAGTTCTTTCAACCGGTCGAACGAAACCGACGGTTCCGTAACGGTGCCGTCGGTGTTCCGCCATCGTTGGTGGTATATTTTCACGGCCGTCGTAGCGCCGTCATCGGTAGAACCGATTCCGATAGCGACTCCGGAAATTTTCCCATTCACTCGATTTTCCAATTCCTCCCAGACGGCATCCTTCGCGGCCTCGGCAGCCCGAAATTCGACCCATCTTTCGACTGGCATCGTGCCGTACTCTAGTGTTTCATCGCCGGCTCGAACACGCGGAAAGCGAACTAGGTCATCACGTTCGACGTACTCGACGCTCTCGTCATCCACATGTATCGTCACCCGGAGAACGTCTGAATCGTCGGTCATCGGTATGTCACCGACTCGACTGAATCCTATCGACTTGCTCGCGCGGGTGGAACTGGTTCGCCGATTCGGTCTGGATTCGAATCCACCCCGGGTAGATGGCGACGGTCACGTCGGCGAGGGAGGTCCCGTCGGTGAACACGATGTCGGCACTTTTGAAGCCTGCAAGTTGTTCCGGCATGGTCGAACCTCACGGCGTGCCGAATTAGATGTGTCGCTCGGGAAAAAGAAACGGCCGAGAGCCGCGAATCGTCTTTCGGGAGTCGCGTTACTCGTAGAGCGGGTTCTCGTCGCAAAGCGCCTGCACTTCTTCGGCGACTTCCGCTTTCACGTCATCGTCGTCTATATGATTGATTGTGCGCGCGATGAGGTCGCCGACGCGTTCGATGTCGTCGGCGTCGAAGCCGCGGGTCGTCAGCGCGGGCGTCCCGGCGCGGATGCCGCTGGCGACGAAGGGCGAGCGCGTCTCGCCCGGAACCGTGTTGGCGTTGAGGACGATGCCGACGTCTTCGAGCGCTTCCTCGGCGTCCTTCCCGGTCACGTCCTCGTGGGATTCGCGCAGGTCCACGAGCACGAGGTGGGTATCCGTGCCGCCGGAGACGAGGCCGAAGCCGTGGTCCTGGAACGTCTCGGCCAGTACCTTCGCGTTCTCGACGGTCTGGGCGGCGTACTCCTCGAACTCGGGGTCGAGCGCTTCCTTGAATCCCACCGCCTTGCCCGCGATGTTGTGCATGAGCGGACCGCCCTGCATGCCGGGGATGACCGCCGAATCGACGGCATCCGCGTACTCCTCGTCGCACATGATGATGCCGCCGCGACCAGAGCGGATGGTCTTGTGCGTCGACCCGGTGACGAAATCGGCCACGCCGACCGGGGACGGGTGTTCGCCCGCCGCCACGAGACCGGTGATGTGGGCGATGTCCGCGAGGTGGTACGCGTCCGCCGCGTCCGCGGCATCCTGAATCCGCTCCCATTCGACCTGCCGCGGGTACGCGGAGTAGCCGGAGACGATGATGTCGGGTTCGAACTCGACCGCGTGTTCGTATATCTCGTCGTAGTCGAGGTAGCCCGTTTCCGGGTCCACTTTGTACTGTTCGACCTCGTAGAGCTTTCCGGCGAAGTTCACCTTGTGACCGTGGCTCAGGTGCCCCCCGTGGGTCAGGTCGAGCGAGAGGATTTTGTCGCCGGGTTCGAGGACGGCGAGGTAGACGCCCATGTTCGCTTGCGACCCGCTGTGTGGTTGGACGTTGACGTGCTCCGCCCCCCAGAGTTCCTTCGCACGCTCGATGGCGAGGCTCTCGACCGTATCGATGTGCTCACAGCCACCGTAGTACCGCTCGCCGGGGTAGCCTTCCGCGTACTTGTTCGTCAGGGTACTCCCCTGTGCTTCGAGCACCGCCTCGCTGACGAAGTTTTCGCTAGCGATCATCTCTAATGTGTCGCGTTCGCGCTCGACTTCCGCTTCGAGGGCGTCTGCGACGTCCGGGTCGACCGCCCGGATGTGGTCGTACTCCATGTGAAACACCCGGACACGACGGAGTATAAGTGTACCTTTCGCACGGTACGGATACATCCCCGACAGAAATATAAACTAACAGTGAGATAACGATTCTATTACCGGTATGATCGAATGGGAGGAGACGGAAACAGGGGTTCGTGCGTTCGACCGGACGAAAACTGGCGTTACCATCGGTGCGCCCGATTGGGAATCTGGTGGCGGAGCGAAAGCCATCGACCGCCCGATAGACGAATCCGTTTCCGGTCGTGCGTCCCGACTTTCCTTTCCTCCGAGTTTGGTAAACATCACGGACGTCAAGACAGGGAAGCAGTACAAACACGGTAACGACATCGAATCCCTCGATCTTTGCACGGGTGAGTACCTCGCAAATATCCACGGGAACGTCAAGACGTATCTCCGATTTTCTGGCTCAGCAAGAGTCTACAAAACTGACGATTTTGAGACGTTAATCATCGATTTCCACGAGCGGATTCCGATTACGCTCGGCTTTCGGAGCCATCACGAAGTTCCCGTCGATACGATAACCGTCCCGCCGACCGTCGAGGGGGTAGCGACCGCGATTTCGTACGCCGCTTCGTCGCACAAGACGACCGGCCCGGACAGGTCGTATCCGACCCTCCGCGGACATCCGCCGCGGTTCGAAGTCGGCGAGGAGTTACACATCCCGGACCCTGTGCGCGAGGAGAGAAAGGACAGTGGAATCGAGATGCGGATTCCCGACGACTTGGCGACGGCGTTCGTCACCGCACCGCTCGCCTACTATTTGCAAGCGGACGTTCACGTCGAGGAGCGCGATGCACCGATGCTCTCGGTGCCGGAAGCCAACTTCACGTATCACTTCAGTTCGCTTCCGTCGTATCAAACCGAGGTCGCGGATATGCTTCGACGGGTATTCTTTTTGGATTGTCTCGTTCGGAATGCCGGGCCGCACAGTTGGGACCTCGCGGAGTTATCCCTGTTGGACGAACTCGACATCGACGCGGCGGCGACCTACGAGGCCACCCCGGGTGAGCAGTTCGTCGAGTACGACCTCCTCGATTTCGCGCGAATCGACGACGACCTCCCCGAGTGGCATCTGGCGATGTACGTCGAACCCTCGGTGGAGAACATCTCGGCGCTCCCGTACCTGGTCGCCAATTTGAGCGCCGTCTACCTCCCGAAATCGACCCCGTTGGAGCGCGACGAACTACTCGACGCCTCCCTCGGTGACTTCTACCGCGATGGGCAACGAGCACCGGAAGTGGCTGCCGCCGGTGGTTCGTATCGAGCGTCGGAGACCGTTTCCTCGGTCGAACGGGTCAAACCGGAGTTACAACAGGGACAGGTTCACGGTTGGTTGGCGAACGGCGTCCCCATCGACGTGTTCAAGACCGACGTGACCGCCTACGAAAATCGCTTCAAGTACTTCGACCGGTCGAACGGCGACATCGACGTGACGCTGATACTGAACGACGAGATGATGGGAGACGAACACGAGGACGTGGCGGAAATATACATGGAGCGGTCCGAGGAGTTGCCTATCGACGTAACGGTCCGTGAACACCTTTCGCGCGCCGAACTCGCCGAGACGCTCGAACGTCCGTGCGATTTCGTCCATTACATCGGTCACTGTGAGGAGTCGGGACTGCGCTGTACGGACGGTAATCTCCCGGTTTCGAGCATCGGGGAGAGTAACGTCCAGACCTTCTTTCTGAACGCCTGTGGCTCCTACCACGAGGGAATGGAGTTGGTCAGAAAAGGGAGCGTCGCGGGTGCGGTGACGTTCAACAAGGTACTGAATAAACAGGCGGGAAAAGTCGGTGTTTCCTTTGCACGGCTGTTGATTAACGGATTCAGCATTCAGCGAGCACTTCAAATCGCTCGTCGACGAATCATGATGAACAAGGATTATGCCGTCGTCGGCGATGGGACACACCAGTTGACGCAGTGTGCTAGCTTCTTCCCAGTGGTTGGAAAGTTAACGCGACTGGACGAAGACAGATTCCATTTGTCGTGTGATTTGATGACCGAGCGGTTGCCCGGTGGCTACTTCCAACCTTACTTAAAGAGCAGCAATACGGGATATCTAGCCGGGAACGACGCAGTATTCTCGCTCGATTCCGATGAACTCAAATCCTACCTTCATCACGCAGAAATACCGGTTGTGTTTGACGGTGAGCTGTACTGGTCGGCCGAATTAGTATCGCTTCTCGATTAGGGACCTGCGCTGCCCGCACCGCTTATTAACGGTGAAAAGATTCCTCCGGAATAGACAGTCGTTACGAACATGAGGCCGAATGCTGCGCTGATCGTCCGTGGATGTTCCGTAAGCCACTGGTGGATTTTATCCCGCATGTCGCATGTTGATACTTCACATTCTTACTTCATTCTTTCGGACTGTTCACGCAATATGGAATTGGTAATTAGGACTTACTCGACGGAATTATACCGTTATCGTCGTTCGGCAATGCTTGACAAACGGAAAAGAGGCCGATATTGTGCGTTCTGGACACTCTCGCGGCGAAGCTCAGAAATTCACGTTCACTGAAGAGATTTCGGACTTCAGGGTGGTATTATACAAAATAGCCGGTTATAATTACGACGTTGACTAATTGTTCATACTACATAACCTATGATTTCCGTTGATTTCGAACGTTAAAATTAAATAGATGAATCTCGTCCGTACCACTATGGAAACAAAATCGAACCTCTTGAACCAAAGCGTCCACGAGATCCTTCAGACGGTGATCGATCAAGGTCCTGACGTCATGCTCGTCGTGAATCCATCCGCGAGCGCGATTGAAGACCTTATCGATGCCGCGACGGAGTACAAAGGCGACCTCCCCGAGATGCGCATGCTCGCGGACGAAGGTATCCTCAAAGACGTCATGGAAGACTTCATCATCGCCAGCAACGCCGCCGACCTCATCGACGAGGGCGCGCTCACGCTGCGCACGACGGAGGATTCTTCCGGCAACTCGCTCCTCGTCACCGAGGACGTCGTCATCGCACTCGTCACCGCGGGCGACCGCGTTGGTGGCCTGACCTCCGACGACGACGAGTTCGTGGATGCCGCCTACGGCACGTACACGGACTTCTGGGACGATGCGAGCGACTTCTCGCTCCGTACGCCCCCGATTACGCGCGTCCGCGAGACGCTCGGCGAAGAGATCAGCCCCGAGGCGGAAGACGACTTCAACAGCGTCCTCTCCTCGCTCGAAACCGCTCGCGGTGACGGCGACGGTCTCGACGAAGTGACCATCAGCCTCCTCGTCGCGGCCAAAAACGAGGCGCTGCTCTACGACATCAGCAAGTGGGGCGAGGACGTCGGCATCGCAAGCAAAGCGACGTTCTCCCGCACGAAGACCAAGCTCGAAGACATGGGCCTCATCGGTACCGAGAAGGTCCCCATCGACGTCGGTCGTCCGCGTCTCCGCCTGAAGCTCGCCAACGACGACCTTCAGAACGCGGACACCGACCAGCTCGCTGGCGTCGCACAGAGCATCCTCAACTAAGCGCAGTTCGTCCCGTTTTTTCTCGTCTCCGAGCGGCGGCTATTCGCCGTACTTTTGCCATCCGCACGTCTCGTTCCGTGCATGAACACCGTGCTGGGCGTTGTCGGTCGAGGTCCCGGTGCCGATGCGGTCACGTCGGCGCTTTCGGACGTGGACGGAACCGTCACCGAACTCGACGTCGATTCCATCGGCGACGCCGATTTCGCCGTCGTTATCGACGAGGTGGGCGCATCCGTCTTCGAACGCGCGAACCGGGCGGAAATCCCGTGGATTGCGGTCGAACTCGGCGGCGTGGGTGGCCGACCGCGTTCCAATGTGGACGCCGCTGTTTCGGGATTTTCCCCGGAAACTGCCTGTTTCGATTGTTTGCGTGCGCGTGTCGCGGCCAACGCGGAGGAAGCTGACGGTACGGGAGGAGACACCCCCGAAACCGTCGAGTACGATGTCGTCACCGAACGGTTCGCCGGTGCGGTCGCCGGGAGGGAGGCGGCGACGCTCGCGGCGGGTGGCGAATCGGCGATACTCGGCGGCGTCACGGAACTCCCGCACGCGGAACGACGACTGCTTCCGGTTCCGAACTGCCCGACGTGTGGGGAACCGCGGGACCGAACGCTCGGCATCGAGTACGAGGAGCGGACGCTGGACGAGGCGGTTTCCCACGCCGAACTGGCGCTGGACGAGCGCCTCGGCGTCATCCGCTCGCTCGGCGAGGTGTCGTCGTTTCCCGTTCCGTACTATCTGGCGACCGTTACGGACACGAGCGGATTCAGCGACGCGAGCGCACCGGGACAGTCAGCGGGGGTCGCCGACGGTTGGGACGAGGCGCTGATGAAGGCGTTGGGCGAGGGAATGGAACGCTATTGTGCGGGTGTCTACCGCGAGGACGAGTTCGCGGTGGCGCGGCCGTCCGACCTCGGAAACGCGGTGTCGCCCGCCGAGTTTGTGCGGCCCGCCGGATGGCCCGACGCGAGCGACGACGAACTCGCGTGGGTGTCGGGGCGAAATCTGGCGACCGGCGAACTCGTTCACCTTCCGGCCGTGTTCGTCCACTTCCCGCCGCCGTCGGCGCGGTTCAAGCCCGCCATAACCACCGGCTTGGGGTTGGGTAACTCGACTGGCGAGGCGATTCTGTCCGGGTTGTACGAGGTCATCGAGCGCGACGCGACGATGCTCGCGTGGTACTCATCGTTCGAACCGCTGGGACTGCACGTCGAGGACGACGGGTTCGAGACGTTGGTAAAGCGAGCACGCGCGGAGGAGTTGGACGTAACTGCCCTGCTCGTCACGCAGGACATCGACGTTCCCGTGGTCGCCGTCGCCGTTCACCGGGACGGGGAGTGGCCGAAGTTCGCGGTGGGGTCGGGTGCGGATTTGGACCCGGACGCGGCGGTCCGCTCCGCGCTCGCGGAGGCGCTCCAGAACTGGACGGAACTGAAGTTGATGGGGAAAGAAGACGCCGCGGAGGCGGAGGGGTCCATCGCCCGGTACGCGTCGTTCCCCGAGTCGGCACGGACCTTCGTCGCGCCCGAGACGACGATTCCGAGTTCCAGCGTCGGTTCGCCGGTGTCGGACGGAGCGGCGGAGTTGGAAGCGGTCGTCTCGCGGGCGA
>NZ_MEIH01000115.1:0-13556 GCF_001723155.1 Haladaptatus sp. W1 | reverse complement strand
TCAAATAGGCCGGGTCGCGCACCACGTCGAAGTCGGGGAACCGCGACCGCAGTTCGTCCCCGAGGGCCGTGTCCATGAGTTCGGTGATGGCGATGCCGCGTTCCAGTTCGGGCCGCTTGTTCGTCCGCTCGGAGTTCGTGATGGTGACGGCGAGCGACCCCTTCACCATGAACGACGATTCCGGGCTGTACAGCGTCCGAACCGACGAGGTGGGATAGAAGTCCCGACCCACCGGACCGAGGTGTTCGAGTGACCCGTCGTCCAACAGCGACGCCACGAACGGCTTGCGGAGCAGGTGTTCGGCCTGCCACGGGTGGACCGGAATCAGTGCGTCGTCGCTTTCGACGTGTTCCGCGACGAACGACTCGGAGACGGCCGGGTCGTCGCGGAGTTCGGATTTCACCCACTCGGTCGCGCTCTCGTCCCGCGCCGAATCGTGCGCGACGAGTTCGGGGGACGCCTGGAAGTAATGAAGCGGGAACGACCCGCGCAGTTCCGGGGCGTACGTCGGCGCGTCGCGGGCGGCGATTCCCTCCCTGCTCTTCGGTGTCGGGTGGAGCAGGTGGCCGAAGACGAGCGACTGCTCGGCGTCGGCGAACTCGAAGTCGGTGCCGTACAACCGCTCGCCGTCGTCGGCGCGCGCGCCGACGAACCGCTCCGTCGCCTGCTTACTGGACAGCACGCGTCCGAGGAATTCGTCCGTTGCGTGGTCGTCCGCGCGTTTTTGCGACAGGTCCTCGACGACGAGTGACGCCAGCGTCGCGTAGTCGAGCGTCGTCCACTCGCCACCCGCGTGGAACCGCGCCGGGAGGTCGAACAGGTGACGACCGGTCTCCGACCGGTACGAAAGCGGAACGACGACTTCGACGCCGACGGCCGACAGTTCGAACCGAATCGCGTTCCCGGACTCCGCCGAGGAATCTTCGACGACCTCGTAGTCGCCGGTCTCCCGGAGATAGGAGTTGAGGAAGGCGTGGGTCGTCGCGGCGGCGGCAACGGCGTCGGGGTCGTCGGTCGCGCTCGGGGGAATCATCGACTCACCTCCGGCGAGACGGCACACAGCGAATCGCCGCGCCGTTCGAGCGTATCGAGGACGGCGGCGACGTCCGAGAACGTCGTCCGCGGGTTGAGGAGGGTGAACTTCAGCGCGGAAACGCCATCGACTTCGGTTCGGGCGAGGACCGCCTCGCCCTCCCGGAGCAGCGACTCGCGTATCGCCTCGTTTATCCATCCCAGCAGGTCGTCGGAGAGGTCGTCGTGCGGCCGGTAGCGGAAGACGACGGCGTTCAGCGTCGGTTCGGCGACCAGTTCGAACGAATCGTCCTCCGCGAGCAGGTCCGCGACGTCGGCGGCGAGGTCGATGGTGCCGTCGATGAGGGCGGCCAATCCGCTCCGTCCGACGGCCTTGAACGTGAGGTACGGTTTGAGCGCGTCGAAGCGGCGCGTCGTCTGGGCGGATTTGGCGACGAGGTTCGGCGCGTTGTCCCCTTCGGGGTTGAGGTAGGAGGCGTTTCGCGCGATGTGTTCGTACCGCGAGCCGTCGCGCAGTAGAAACGCGCCACAGCTGATGGGCTGGTAGAACAGTTTGTGGAAATCGACGGCGATGGAGTCCGCGCGGTCGATGCCGGAGAGCCGGTCGCGGTGGCGGTCGCTCGCGGCCAGCGCGCCGCCGTAGGCCGCATCGACGTGGAACCACAGGTCGTGTTCGTCCGCCCGGTCGGCGAGTTCGGAAAGCGGGTCGATGCTCCCGAAGTCCGTCGTTCCGGCGGTGCCGACGAGGGCGAACGGGACCAGTTCCCGCTCGTGGAGGTCCGACAGGGTTCGGTCGAGCGCGTCCGGGCACATCCGTCGGTCCTCGTCGGTTTCGACGGTCGTCACCGCGTTCTCCCCCAACCCGAGGTGGGCGGCGGCCTGTTCGGCCGTGAAGTGTGCCTCCTCGGAGCAGAGGATTCGCATCGCCTTCGCGCGCGGCGGAAGACCCGACCGCTGAACGTCGGTGCCGAAGCGTTCCGCGGCGAACCGCTCGCGGGCGAGCAGGAGTCCGAGGAAGTTCGACTGCGTGCCGCCGCTGGTGAACACCCCGTCTCCGGCGTCGGCGTCGTAGCCGAAGAGCGAACAGAGGTCCTCGACCATCCGCGTTTCGAGCATCGTCGCCGCCGGACTCTGGTCCCACGAGTCCATCGACTGATTCGTCGCGGAGAGCATCGCCTCCGCGGCAAGTCCCGGCACTGCGGGTGGGCAGTGGAGGTGGGCGAAACAGGTCGGGTTCGAGACGTTCACGGAGTTCCGGAGTATCGACTTCGCGTCCTCGATGGCTTCCTCGACACCCGTACCCTCCTCGGGAATCATCGGTTCGTCCGCGAACAGTTCTCGAAGCGATTCCGGCGACTGACCGGAGTAGGGTTGCTCGCCGTCGCCGACCGAATCGAGAACCGCGTCGGTCGCTTTTGCCATCGCCCGCCGGTAGGCGTCGTCCCCCTCGTCGCTGCCGAGGAACAACGAGTCCGCGCTCTCACGTTTCTCGATTTCCTTCGCGTCGGCCTTCGTCATGCCGTCACCACCTCGCGCTCGGCCGCCGCGACAGCGTCGTGGAACCGTTCCGCGATGGCGTCGATGTCGTCCTTCGTGACGACGAGCGGCGGGAGGAATCGAACGGTGCTGCCGTGACGACCGCCCAGTTCCACGATGAGACCGCGGTCGAAACACTCGGCGCGGACGGCCGACGCGAGGTCCGGCGCGGCGGGATAACTGCCGAGTTCGTCCGGTTCGGACGTCGAGTCCACGATTTCGGCACCGAGCATCAGCCCGCGGCCGCGAACGTCGCCGACGAAATCGAACGTCTCCGCGGTCCCGTCGAGGTGACTTCGGAGGCGCTCGCCCATCCGCTCCGCGTGAGCGGCGAGGTCGTTTTCGAGGACGTACTCGATGGTCGCCTGCCCGGCGGCCATCGCCAACTGGTCGCCGCGGAACGTCCCGGCGTGCGCGCCCGGTTCCCACACGTCGAGCGATTCGTCGTAGACGACCACCGCGAGGGGGAGGCCGCCGCCGACCGCTTTTGAGAGCGTCACCACGTCCGGCACGATGTCCGCGTGTTCGAAGGCGTACGTTTCGCCCGTCCGGCCGAGTCCGGTCTGAATTTCGTCCACGACGAGCGGGATGTCGCGTTCGCGGGTCAGCCGCCGAATCTCGCGGGTCCACTCGTCGGGGGCGGGAACCGCGCCGCCCTCGCCCTGCACGAGTTCGAGCACCATTCCGGCGGGGGCGACGATACCGCTCTCCGGGTCGTCCAGCAGTCGTTCGACGTACCGACTCGACGTTCGGTGGCCGTCCTCGCCGCCGATGCCGAACGGACAGCGGTAGTCGTATGGGTACGGCAGGTGGTGGACGTCGGGCATCGTCCCCGGAACGGCCGCCTTCGGGTCGGTGTCGCCCATCAGCCCGAGCGCGCCGTGGGTCATCCCGTGATAGCCGCCCTGAAACGCGAGGAGGGAGCGGTTTCCGGTCGCGGTCTTGACGAGCTTCAGCGCCGCCTCGATGGCGTCGGTTCCCGCGGGGCTACAGAACTGCACGCGCGCGGTGTCGGCGAATTCGTCGGGGAGGCTCTCGAACAACCGGTCCACGAACGCGTCCTTCGTCGGCGTCGTGATATCGAGCGTGTGGAGCGGGCCGCTCGCGTCCAATACGTCCTCGATGGCCTGCACGACGACCGGGTGGTTGTGGCCGAGCGCGAGCGTCCCCGCGCCCGCGAGACAGTCGTAGTACTCCTGACCGTCCACGTCCTCCACGGTGACCCCCTCCGCGCGCTCGATTGCGAGGGGGAGATGACGCGGGTACGTCCGCGCGTTCGACTCGCGCCGCGCTTGTTTTGCGAGCAACCGCTCGCTTTCGGAACGGCTCATCGCGACCACTCCGTCGGTTCGCGTGGTAGAGCCGTCGCTATCCGTGCTCTTCGGGGCTTCCATCGCTGCATACAGGTTTTAGGCTCGCCTAAACCAACGTAAACCCATCGGTTTTTAGGCCTACCTAAAACATTGCCCGATAGTAATGTTATGATAATATGAAATAATATTTACCACTCATTGTCAGATTACTTCCGGGTGGTCGCGGCCGTTTCGCCGTGTTCGACACCCCCGAGCGGTCACGACTCTGGTCCCAAAGAGATTCTTCTCGGACAACACTTTGTACCCCGCCGACGTACCCGTGCGCGGGGGACCTATGGAAGACGTAGACGAAAACAAGGAAGTAGTCAATCGGCTCATCAACGAGTTCGTCAACGAGGGGAACGAGGCGGTCGCGGACGAACTGCTCGCGGCGGATTACGTCCGCTACGACCCCGACGCGCCGTCGGGGACGCAGGACGCGGACGAGTTCAAAGCGATGATTCGGACGTTCGGGGAGGCGTTCCCCGACGCCGAGGTAAAAATCGAGGAGATGATCGGGGAGGGCGATTTGGTCGTGTTCCGCGGCACCGAAACCGGCACCCACGAAGGCGAGTTCGTCGGCCACGAGCCGACGGGCGAGACGTTCGAAATCACCGGCCTCGCCATGCACCGCGTCAGGGACGGCCAAATAACGGAGACGTGGGCCAACTGGGACATGCTCGGGATGATGCAACAGCTCGGCATCGTCCCGACGCCCGACGAACTGACCGAACTCTCCGACTGACCGACTCGTTCATTTTTCTGTTCGACGGTGAAACCAACCGGCAGCTTCCTGTTACGTACACACGTAGTGTCTCGTATGGGGGAAGTTGCCGTCGGGGAAGCCGAAGAACTGGAGACCGTTTTGGAAGACACCGACTCGCTGGCAATCGTCTGTCACTACCAGCCGGACCCGGACTGTCTGGCGAGTGCATATGCGCTCCAATGGATCGCCGCGCGAAACGGCGTGACCAACACGGACATCTTCTATCAGGGCCACATCACCCATCAGGAGATTCGCTCGTTCATCGGCATCTTCGACATCAGCCTGCAGGATATCGACGACGCCTCCCTCGAAAACTACGACATCGTGGCGTTCGTGGACCACTCGATTTCCGGCACGGAAGTCGAAATCCCACCGACCGTCGACGCCGATGTCGTCATCGACAACGTGGAACCGCCCGGAGACCCGGACGCCTCGTTCGTGGACACGCGACCGGAGTACGGTTCGACGGCGGCGATTCTGGCGGAGTACGTGACCAACTGGGACGATGACCCGCCGGAACTGGTCGCCTCGGCGTTGCTCTTTGCCATCCACCGAGAACGACTCGACGACGTCCGCTATCCGACCAGACTCGACTACCGAGCGGCGCTCGACCTCTTTCCCTACGCCGACATCGACCTCATCGAGGAGGTGTACGGGTCGTCGCTCACCCCGGAGACGCTCGATGCGGTCGGACGGGCCATCCATCACCGGACCATGCGGGGGTCCGTCCTCGTTTCCAGCATCGGACAGACGTCCGACAGCGGCGCGCTCCCACAGGCCGCGGAGTACCTCCTCCGACTCGAAGGCATCCGGACCGTCCTCGTCATGGGCGTCGTCAACGGCGACCTCTGGCTCAGCGGACGCTCGTTCGACCCCCGAATCGACATCGGGATGGCACTCAACGGCGCGTTCTCCGAGTTCGGCACCGCGGGCGGCCACCAAGACCGGGCGGGCGGACAGCTATCGCTCGGCATCTTCGCGGACACCGACATGGACTCGCCCGTCATCAATGAACGCCTCTTCCAAATCGTCGCCGACCGGTTCTTCGGGACGCTCGCGCTAGACGAGGACTGACTCCCTCGAACGGCATCGAAAGAACGCCGACTCCGGTGTGATTGCCGGAAAGCAGACTTCGAACACCCCCGCCACGTTCGCTACGTGTTACAGTCGAGAGTAACTGAATCACAACCGCCGAAGAGACGACCTTGAAAGCCCCCGCCACGCTCGCGGCCGTTCGGCGACATCTCGACTCGGCACAAACCGCGCGCCTCGTCGAGAGGGGTCGCCGAAACGACCACGACAAGCGCGAGCGGGCGGCCCCTTTCAGTCCCACCAAAACACAGCGACCGCACAGCATCCGCGACAGCCACACCCTCCCCAACCAATTGCGTTTCTCGGCCTTCGGCCTCCGATACTCATCCCTCGCACGCTTCACCGAGACGGTTCGGCTAACCGCTGGCCTCACCGCCTCGCCAGCGCGCGCCACCCAGAAATGCGAATGGTGGTAGGATTCGACGTCGGGAAGCGAGGCGGTCCGAGAACGGTCACGCGTCCGTTTCCGTCCCGCCGCCGTCACGAAGTCCGGCGACGAGCGTCCGCCGTTCGGTCAGCGCGAAGCCCGTTGCGATGACGACGAATCCGGCGACGGTGTGGAGCGTGATGGTCTCGCCGACGAGGAGCCAGCCCGCAATCGCGGTGACGACGGGGACGACGTAAGAGACGAGCGCCGTGCGAACCGCGCCGATGCGCGCGATGAGTTCGAAGTACGCCGAGTACGCCCCCGCGGTGGCGACGACGCCGAGGTAGGCAATCGATACCAGAAGCGTCGAACTCCACGCGGTCGAAACGTGCTCGCCGAGTCCGTAGCTCACGACGTGGAGGAAGAGGCCGCCGAACAGGAGGCCCCAACTGGTCGTCACGAGCGTCGGAAGCGTCGTCTCGAACCGCCGCGTGAGGACGGTGCCGAACCCGAGACAGCCCGCGCCACAGAGGAGTATCCACGGGCCGAGTCCCCGCGCCGAGAGGAGCATCTCGGGGGTCGGGTCGGCGACGATGGCGACGCCGAGAATCCCGAGGACGACGCCGAGGACCGAGACGACCGAGAGCCGTTCGCTCGGCAGCAGCGCCCACGCGAACAGCGTCGCCAGTATCGGATTGAGCGCGAATATCACGGCGGCGACGGCGCTCGGCGTGGTCTGCTGGCCGACGAACAGGAAGGCGTTGGTTCCCCCGCGACGAACAGCCCGGCGGCACAAACGGTGAGCCAATCGCCGGTCGTCGTCGGCCGCCAGTCGTCGAACCACGCGACGACGGACGGCAGGAGGACGACCGCCGCAATGTCGAGGCGGCTCGCGGCGAAGAACACCGGCGGGAGGTTGTGCAGGCCGACCGAGATTGCGACGTAGGAACCGCCCCACGCCAGCGCGACGAAGGCGAAGAGCGCGGCGATGAACCGGGAGCGAGAACTGGACACGTTCGTCCCGACAGTATCGAGGAATAAAGCGGTGCTGACGCGGGCGAGGCTCGCTGGAGAACGGCGAGCGCGCGAAGGGCGACCGCCGAGCGACCTATCGCCGACGGAAGTAGCCGAGCGCGCCCAGACCGAGCGCGCCGAGGAGCGACGCCGCGCCGAGTTGGCTCGCCGACGGCGTGTCGTCACCCGCCGATTTCGTATCGGACGGGTCGCCGGTCGTCCCCGACGAGGGGTGCCCACGGGCCGACGTCGACGCGGTGGACGTGGCGGACGAGGTGGTCCGTGTCGTGGACGGAGCGGGCGTCGTGGGTTCGGCGGTCGCCGGGAGCGCGTCGAACTCCTCCAGCGCGTCCCGCAACGTCACGATTTCGAGGTTCCGGCGTTTGGCGAGGCGAATCGTCGCCCGAACGCGGGAGGGCGCGAGGTGGCCGTCCTGACTGTGCCCGACGAATATCCCGAGGGCGTCCTCGTCCCGAACGCGGTCGAGGAACGCCCCGATTTCGGCCTCGGTCATCGACCCGTCGCGGAAGACGGCGCGGCCGAGGTGATAGCGGTCGAGCGAGCCCCGAGCGTTGAAGCCGCCGTGGTGTTCGTTCGCCAGCACGTCGTAGTAGTCGGGGACCAGTTCCTGCACCCGACCGCGCGTGCGCCCGAATGGGAGGACGAGACTGGAGACGTTCACGCCGAAGCCCTCCAGCGTCTCCTTCGAGTTCTTCAGGGACCGCCGAAGCAAGTCGTCGGTGTAGCGTTCGGTCACGCCGTCCTTCGCGCGGAAGGCCGTCCGAAGCGGTTCTTCCGCCACGAGGTACTCGCCGGTGGAATCCTCGCCGCCGTCAGCGACGGTGAACGTTTCCGTCCGGCGGCCGTCGTCCACCACGATTTCGTCGCCGGGAACGCGCTCGTGAAAGTTCGACTCCACGTACAGCTTCGTTTCGCCCGGTTCGACGTCCCGCGTGACCGCGATTTCGCCCAGCGCGCGGTGGCGGACGGAGTGGGACATCATCTCCCAGCCCTCGCGTTCCATCTCCCGCAACTGCTCCGGCGAGAGCCACGACGAGTGGCCGATGCGGTCCGAAACCGCGGCGACGCACCCTGGAACGCCCTCGTCCTGATGAACCGGAAAGATTCGAGTGTAGTCCTCCTCCGGGGAGTCGTCGTAGATGAACACGACCCGCCCGTCCGTCGACCGGGCGGCGGCCGTCGAACCGAGGAGCGGGAGGGAGAGCGCACCCGCCGACCGACAGAAACGACGACGAGTCACGTCCGGAAGTTCGCTCATCGTCCGACGTCCCTCCGGTTCTTCGGCGGGAGCGTGTCTGTCCGGAGCGTCCGTTTCTCCGGGTGTGGTCTCGGGATTGAACGTTTAGCAGGGCACATCTCATGAAATGAAAAGACGTCCTAATAATTTGTAATGCGTCCCTTGGAACGATTAACAGACGGTTAAACGAGGGGCGAGCGGAGTCGCGGCGAGCCGACGCCCGCGGCCACAAATCAGTGGGTGGTCGGCGTCGTGGGTCTCACGGAGAATGCCCGATATTCCAAGGCGGCGGGTGCTGGGGGAACTGCTGGGCTGGCGTTCGCGCTCACGGGGTGGGGAGCGGACGACGGCCGTGCGACCGACACGCGGAACGAGCGACGGACGCGAGCGGTGGCCGATTCCGTCGTCACGACGACCGACGAACTCGAATCGACGTTCGAGAACCTCTCGCCCGGCGAGACGATTCTCATCACGGCGAAGAACGCGCCGTACCGGACGACCGGATGGCTCGATATCGACGTGGACGACGTGACCGTCGTCGGTCCCGGCGTTCGGACGCTGATAAAACCGGCGGCGGACGCCAACGCGGGCGGCTTTCGCGTCGGTCATCACCGCCACTGTTCGAACGTCACGATTCGCGGCATCGGCTTCGACGGGAATCCCGACGAACAGAGCGTCTTCACGAAGCTGTGTCACGGCATCGTGGTGAAGGACGCGGAGACCGTCACGATAGCGAGAAACTACGTGACCCGGACGCATCCGTACCACGAACACAGCACCGGCGGGAGCGGCATCAGCGTGGAACCGGCCAGCCGGAACGTCCGCATCGTCGGCAACCGAATTCACGACATCGGCGACAGGGGGATTCAGGTCGGGGGCACGCGCGTCGTCGTCTCCGGGAACGTCCTCACGAACGGGCTCGACCGCTCCATCTCCTGTGACGTGTGGCGGAAGGGTCGCCACCGACAGGGGAAAAACGTCGCCGTCGTCGGCAACGTGATGGGGAACAACCCGGAGGGGAGCTTGGTCGGCATTGGCGGGGACGATTTGACCGACGGCGGGGGAGACGTCGTCATCGCCGACAACCTCGGGTTCGGCCACCACAAATCGTTCTGCCACCTCGGGTTCGGGGGAACCGTTCGAGACGTTCGAATCGACGGGAACGTCAGCTTGCAAGAGCGACGCGACGATTTCTCGGGCATCTCGCTCGACATCGACCGGGCGGACCACATCACCGCGGTGGACAACGACCTGTACGGCTACGGCGGCCGCGGCATCAACGTCGCCGACGGAATCTCGGATTTCGTCATCGCCCGAAATCGCATCCGGAACGTGGCGAGCGACGGCATCAGAATCGCCGGGAGCGAGGACGGTCTCGTCGCGCGAAACACGATTTCCGACGCCGGCAGAACTGGAATCATCCTCGAAAACGCGCGGTTCGTCACGGTCGAAGGGAACCGCCTCCGAGACCTCGAACGCGTCGGAATCCTCTCGGCGGGGGGTGAGACGAACCACGAGATCAGCGACAACCACGTCCGCGGGTTCGCCGCCGGGGAGGGACACGAAGCCGGACTGTTGATTCGTAGCACCGGAAACATCGTCCGGTGCAACCGAATCTACCGGAGCGGCGCTCCGGCAATCGTGGAGGGCGACGGCGGGACGGACAACTACTACGACGGGAACTGGTCGGACGTTCGAAACCCGTGGCACATCGGGAGCGCGAAATCGATGGTGCGCGACCACACCCCCGCGTTCGACGTGCACCGCGGCGTGTCCGTCGATGGCTCGGGCCGGGCGACGGTGGAATTCGAGAAGCCCTACGCACACCGTCCGAAATTCTCGTTCGGGCGCGTCGGCGGCGGGATTCGCGGCGTCATCTACCGAACCACGGCGGACGGCCACTTCGACGCGGTGCGGCTCACCGTGAACGAGCCGAATTCGAAACTGGACCTGTTCGTCGAGTCGGTGTGAGCGTCCCGAAGTCGGTCCAATCGACGGGAGTCGGTTCGACCGTCGGGAACAGTCCGACCGTCTCGGAACCTCGGAACCAGTCTCCCCACCACTCTACTCCGTCGATACCGGCGCTCCGGCGGTTACTCGAAGGAAGACGACGCTCCCCTCGGTGTCCTCCGCCGGTTCGCCCCACCTGTCGCCGTCGTTCGGGTGCTGATAGAACAGTTCGGGCGGGACGTGAGCGCCCTTCCCTTGCGGTTTCTCGGGCATCACCACGTAGTGGCCGTCGCGCGACCCGCGAAGGTGGACCCGGTAATATATCTCGTCGTCGCGCGCCGAGCGCTCCTCGGCGATTCGTTCGACGGTGAACTGCCGCGGACTTCTGAGCGGTCCGGTGTCGGTGCCGACCGTCACCGAGTCCCCCCGACGAAGCCGGTAGAGCAGCGACAGCAATCCCCCGCCAGCCGCGTTCTCCGCGTACCCCCTCTCTGGCATGGCTACCAAAACGGGTCGAGCGAACATAAATCGACGAGTGGACGCGCTGCTGCACAGCTACCCGAACGCTTCTGGCGCTTGGAAACGAACGCGACCCCGTGAAGCGAACGACCACGAAAACGGCGGACTGGTTCGACGTACTGCTGGAAACCGAACGAGCACAAGCCGCCGCCATGGTTCTGTCACCGGGGCAATCGACCGGCGGCCCGGACAACCGCCACGAGGGGAGCGAGCAGTGGCTGTTCGTCGCGTCGGGAGAGGGCGAAGCAATCGTCGAGGGCGAGACGGTCCACCTCTCGGCGGGCGACCTCGTGTGCATCGAGGAGCGCGAGACGCACGAAATCACGAACACGAGTGAGGAGCCGCTCGAAACGCTCAACCTCTACGTGCCGCCCGAATACTGAGGAAGACGCCACGGACGACGCTACAGTCGCTCGATTTTGATGAACCGTCTCGTGGAGCGGGCGGCGTCGGACCCGTCCTCGAACAGGCTGTTGAACGACGCGTCCGGGTCGGCGCGGAGGCGGGCGAAACAGTCCCGACAGACGCTCGCGGAGTCGCCGGACGACGGTCTGGCGGCACTCACGCCAGCGTCGATTTCGGTTCGGACGACGCGAAGTACGGCGTCGTCCCGGCAGCGCGAACAGTCGTCCGATACGCAATCGTCGGCGTGGTTCGTCTCGGGAGCCATCGTTCGTCCACAGCACGAGCCATCCCCGCAAGAGTATGGGGTCCGTACCGCCGTCGCCGCGGGACGATAGCGACCGCCTACCGGCACCCTTTCTGTCGGAAAATTGCCCCACGAAAGGGTCATGCTTCGAATCCGCCTAGCGTCGAACGGGGATATAATCTCGCGGACGGTTCGTTCCGCGTACCCCACCGCGAGCGACGAGAGAGGGGGAAACCATGGCAGTACAATCACGGGACGAGGACCTGCAACCGGTCCGACTCTACCAGTTCGAGGGTACCGACGTGTGGCAAGAAGGCGACGAACACGCGCGACTACGCGGCTACTTCCCGCTGTCGCCGGGGACGCCGCAAGCGAGCGGAGTTTCGGGGGAGGACCTGATGCTGGTCTGCATCGAACTCGAACCCGGAAACTACCTCCCGACACACCGCGACAGCAACGAGGAGTTGCTTCACGTGACCGCCGGAACCGTGGAGGCGACGGTCGGAAACGCGACGACGGAACTGTCGGCGGGCGAAATCGCACTCGTTCCGGTCGAGGCACCACACAGCATCGAAAACATCGGGGACGAGACGGCGCACATTCTCGGAATCTTTCCGAACGACGAACTGACCGCCACGTTCGAAAAGCCGATGGAACCGTTCGGAACGGCCGTCATCACCATCGGTCCCGACGCCGATTCGGAGTGAGACGGGGGAAACCCGACGGGCCAACAGGGAACCCCGACCGACTGCGGCCGAGCGGGGAACCGCGACGACCGACCCGCTGACCCGCCGTCGGCGGGTCGGCACGCGCTTTTATGCCGGTTCCGTGCCAATGTCGAGACATGATTATCGCCGACGGGGAGGGCCACTATCGGTTCATCACCCAACCCGACCACGCGAGGTTGGCCGGACGGTTCGCCGAGCACTGGGGGAATGAAACGTTCGAACGCCCCGAACCCTTCGCCGCGATGGTGCTCGCGGCGGACGCGCACGACGACGGCTGGTGGGAGTACGACCGACGGCCGCACCTCGAAGACGGCGAAGTCGTGGACTTCCTGAGCGTCCCGGCGGACGCGTGGGTGGCGTTCTACGACGGCGGCATCGAGAGCGTCATCGAGTTGAACGACTACGCCGGACTCGTGACGTCGATGCACGGCTCCGGGCTTCGCCGCCGCCGCTACGGCCTGTCGTCGTCGTGGCCCGACACGCCGCCCGCCTTCGAGGAGTTCGTGGACCGCGAGGAACGGCGACAGACCCGTCTCGCGGGGGAGTTACACGGGAGAGAAGACGATGGCGAACGCGGCACCGAGCGACGTTCGGACGCCGACACACGACTTTCGGACGCCGACATCGACCTCCTCACCGAGCTGCACGAGGAGGGTGAGCCACCCGAGGGAACCGAGAGCAGGTTGTGGTGTAACTACAAACTCCTGCAGGTGTGGGACTTCCTGTCGCTCGTCCTCTGCACCAGCGAACGGCCCGAGGAGACGACCATCGATTCGGTGCCGACGTCGCCCGAAACCGCGGACGTCTCGATGACGGTGACGCCCCTCGGCGACGACGAGTTCCGACTCGACCCGTACCCGTTCGACGAACCGCCGCTTACCGCGTCGGTTCCCGCGAGAATCGTCCCGAACGGTGGATACGACGACGAAGCGGCCCTCCTCCGAGCGTACTACGGCGGCGAGCACGAGACGGTCGAGTTCACCCTCCGGGAATGATTCCGCTGTTCCACGACTTCCGCGGGGAGCGCGTGCTCGTGTTCGGCGGCGGACGGGTCGGCTATCGGAAGGCGCGCCGCTTCGCGCGCGAAGCGGAAGTCGTCGTCGTTGCGGCGGCGTTCGCGGACGAATTCGAACCCCTCTTCGAGGACGAAGGCGACGAGCGACCTCCCTTGTCGCTCGTCAAAGTCCGCATCGACCCGGCCGACGTGGGAACGTGGCTCGACAGGGCCGCGCCCGCGCTCGTCGTCGCGGCGACGGACGACGCCGCGTTGAACGAAGCGGTCGAGCGAGCGGC
>NZ_MEIH01000114.1:0-13085 GCF_001723155.1 Haladaptatus sp. W1 | reverse complement strand
TCGGTCCGAACTCTGACAGTCGCTCGCTTGCTTCGTCGGTCGAGAGCCCGTTTTCGTCCGAGTCGAGCGCCTCGAAGACGCGTTCTCCCGGAACGCTGTGCCACTCTGTCGGGGTCGTTTCGCTGGACGTAACGGAACTCATCGGTGGGTGACGAAGTGGACGGTTGGCTCACGGGGAACCGTGAATCGGAGACGGTTCGTCGAAATAGCGGCATCTTCGCACAGAGACGAGGGACGGATAGTTGGATGTTTGGGTCGAGGCGGGGTTCACGAACCGATGTCGGGGTCGCCCAGCAGATATCCGCCGAACCCGGTGACCCAGAGCAACAGCGGGTACGCCACCCACCGCTCGACGCCGCCGGACCCGAGGACGTTCAGCGGATTCGCTTCCTGCAGGACGAACACGCTCAGCAGCGTCGCCAACGATATCACGCCGAACAGCAGGCAGAGATAATTGAACGGGCGCGTGATGACCCGAGAGGAGAGAACGACGGTGATGCCCCGCTGAAGAACGTGAGCAGGGCGAAGAGGCCGTGCCACGGAACGACGTTGCCGGGGAACACGCCGACACCGAAGACCCCGAACCCGAACACGGCGAGGGGTATCGTGAGGACGCGCCGTCCCGTGGACCGGTGGAGGAAGTAGGCGGCGACGAGAAGCAGTGCACCCGTCACGAGCATCGTGCTGTTGAAGATGGTCGCCGACGGCTCGTGGATGATAGGGTTCGGCGGTTGCGTGGAACCGAGGTCGCTGATGTCCTGTCTGGTCGAGTAGTTCGGATAAAGAACCTCCCCGTGATGATGCCCATGAACGAAATCCCT
Source organism: Haladaptatus sp. W1 (assembly GCF_001723155.1). Taxonomy (NCBI): domain Archaea; kingdom Methanobacteriati; phylum Methanobacteriota; class Halobacteria; order Halobacteriales; family Haladaptataceae; genus Haladaptatus; species Haladaptatus sp. W1. Next base: position 12,264 of record NZ_MEIH01000114.1, on the reverse strand, counting down.
CCGGCGAGGAACATGGCGGCACCCGCTCTCGACAGCCCCGTCTCGTCGGAACCGGACCGATTCAATCGGCTTTCCGTCCCATCCATGTGCCTCAAATGGTTCCGAAAAATCATAAATTGTTCAGTATATTTGGCGGGGCGAATTCCCGACCCACGGACCGCGGCGGGACGGTCACTCACGGGCGGCCGGTCGGTCGAGCGCCGTCCGCACGTGTTCCCTGAGGGCGGACGCGGCGAGCGACCCGGTGACGTGTCCCGTTTCGATGACAGTGAGGGGGATACCGTCGTAGCCGGAGCGTTGCGCATCGAGTTCGATTATCCTGTCGTAGCGGGCGAGTAGAGGGCGACAGTCGGCGGTGGCCGCTCGAAACGCCCGCTCGAAGTCGAGCACGTCGCGGAGGCGGTCGGGGTCGGCGCGCGCCCGCTCCGCCGTCATTCGTCGATAGGCGGACGTGGCGAACATCTCACCGAGAGCGGCCCCCGCGAAGATGGGGACGTATCGGTCCGCCGTCCCGTGAAACGACCGGTGGAGGTTCGTGACCCAACCGCCGAGGCTGATGCCCGAGACGGTAACGGCGGGTGAACCCCGCTTGCGCACCGCCGCTGTCAGCGCCTCGACCATCGCTGTCGAGGCGGCACACATCCCGACGAAGTTCGAAAGCGCGCCCATCGCACGGGCGTAGCCGAAACTCGACCGGTCGTGGAACGGTGCCCGGACGAGTATCACGTTCACCGGGACGCTCCAATCGTTGGTTGCGAACAGTCGCCGAGCCGAGTTGGAGCTGAATCGGCCGAAATCGAACGGGTCCTCCCCGCTCCCGTGGTGGAAGATGAGTGTCGGCGCGTCGTCGCCGTACCACTGCCAGACGCAATACGCACCGCGGAACCCACCGGCGGGCGTGGCGACCGTCACCTCGCGGTGGCCGCTCGTCTCCACCTCGTCGAGAGCCAATCGAGTTTCGACAACCGTCTCGTCCAGTCGTGGGCCGTCGAGGCTCCGCGCGAAAAATGTCGCATCCCGAAGCACTAGTCCGCTCGCAGTCACCGTGGCGACGTCCAGAAATTCGTGGTGGTTCATAGCCGTTTCGGAGGTACACCTACGTACCCCGACACCGTTGTGAGTCTTGAAAACGTGGTTTTCCCTGACATCCGCACTCGACAGCGCAATCCGGGTGGAGACGATGGGTCCGTGTCGAACCGTATTCGACTCCGCCTCGGCACGGTCATCGCGTTCGCCCTCGCAACGGTGGCCGCCGCCATCGCCGCCGTCGCGCTCGGTAACCGTCGCGTCGAATACGAAATCCAAACGCACGTCGACGAACTCCTGTCGGACAGCGAACCGCGGGACGGGGAGTTCTCGCGGGACGACATCGAGGACCTGCCCGCTCCCGTCCGACGGTATTTCACCCACGTCTTGGAGGACGGCCAGCCACACGTACAGGTCGTCCAACTGCACCAACGCGGGGAGTTCCGCCTCGGTGGGCCGGACTCCGAGTGGCGGCCACTCGTCGCGGACCAGTACGTCACCACGCGGCCACCGGGGTTCGTTTGGGACGCGAGCATCGACGTCCTGCCGCGGGTTCCCGCGCGCGTCCTCGACTGTTACGAGGGCGGCGACGGGGTGCTCCGTGCGTGGCTGCTCGGGGCGGTTCCGGTCGCGAGCGCCGGTCCATCACCCGAGATGAACGCGGGGGAACTCCTTCGCTATCTCGCCGAAGCCGTCTGGTATCCGACCGCGCTCCTCCCCGCGCAGGGCGTCGAATGGGACGCCATCGACGACCGGTCCGCGAGGGCGACGCTCGAACACCGGGACGCGTCCGCTTCGGTCGTCTTCCACTTCGACGAGCACGACGAAATCGAACGCGTCACCGCGGAGCGCTACCGCATGGAGGACGAGCGTTACGAATCGTGGACGGGCCACTTCCGGGACTACCGGGAACGTAACGGGCGTCGGATTCCGGTCGAAGCCGAGGTCGGCTGGGGACGGCCGGACGACGACGAACGCTACTGGCGGGCGACCATCGACCGAATCGAGCACCGACCGATGGGTACGAACCGTCAGTCCGACGGGGAACCGTAATCCGAATTCGAGGTCGTGAGCGAGGAAAACAGCGGATTCAAACAAAAGACTCAATACTGACTAATTATTCAATAAGCGCATGGGGTATGGTCACTCACAGAAGCGGCCGTGGTTAGCGGTCGTCCTCGGCGTGGTCGTGACCGGATTGGGACACGCGTATCTGGGCCGGTGGCGACGGGCGGTCGCGTGGCTTTCGGTCGACCTCGGAGTAGCGACCTTCGTGACGCCCGAAGCGACGTTGCAGGCGCTCGCAACGGGTGCGCAGTTTCCGACCGCGGAACTCGTTCCCATCTTCGCGGTGACCTCAATCAGCATCGCGGACGCCTACTTGCTCGCACACCGAGCGGGTTCCAACTCGCCGTCCGACGGCGAATCAGAGACAGAGCGGGCCTGTCCGCACTGTGGCCGGTCGGCCGAACCGGAGTTGGAGTTCTGCCAGTGGTGTTCGACGCGACTCGATAAGTCCGACGCACGCGCTGAATCCGAGAGCGAAGCGTGAGCGTCCGTCGAGTCGGATTCGGAGACGGCCGGACGATAGCAGCGTTCGAGGACCGATTTCGAACCGAGGACCGGGATTCATCATGTTGGGAGTTCAACTCGTACGTGCATGTTCCGCACGATACTCTCGGTAATCGGTCTCATCGAACTCCTTTCGCCGGAGGCGCTCATCGAACGCGCCGAGCGGCTCGCGCTCGACAATCCGGACGACTGTGAGTTGCAGTCGTGGGTCGTTCCGATTGCACGGGTCGAGGGACTCGCCTTCGTAACGCTCGTGTGGCGAAGCGACGCCTCGTATTCGCGACTCAAGCGGTTCCTGGGTGTCATCGGCGTTCTAGCACTGTTGTACCCGCGCGCCTACGTCGACTACGGGTCCGAACTCGTGTACGTTGATGCGGCCGAGTGCGAGTGGAAATCGTGGGTGTACCCCTGTACTCGCATCGTCGGGTTGCTGTACGTACTCGTCGCCGTCAGTAAGCTACCACGGGCTACCGACCGTGGCATTCACCATGGACTCCAGCTCTAACCAACGGTGGTACGGCTGTAACCCCGTTCGCGTTCATCATCCCGGTGTTCAAACGCACGCCTACGAGTGCGCCTCCTTCGCCAGCAGTTTGCGTGCCAAGGAGTCTGTAACCGATGTTCTTCGCCGCGTTGTAATCCGCGTGGTTCACGTAGCCACACTTCAAGCACTCAAAGATGTCCTGCGACGAACGGTTATTCTCGTGAGTGAACCCACACGACGAACACCGACGCGAGGTATTCGCTGGATTCACCTGCTGAACTGAAATACCGCGTTCTTCGGCTTTGTACGCCGTGTAGTCGTAGAGGTGGCGGAACGCCCATGCGTGAAGTCGTTTCGCGCCGGGCATTCGGTCGCGGATATCTGTGAGGTCTTCAAAGGCGATATGCGAACAGTCGCGTTCGTCGGCTTCTTCAACCAGTTCGTTCGACACGCGGTGAAGCAGTTGCTCGAAGCGGCCCGTCTCTTTCAGACCGACCGCTTGCATGGTCTCGTGAGCGTTACGCGAGCCACACTGTTGGAGCGATGCACGACGCTTTTCATATTCGCGGTGCCAGTGGTCGAGTTCGGAAGCCGACCAAAACACGCCAGTCGATGTGACGGCGATGTTTTCGACCCCAAGGTCCACGCCGAGAACCGTTCCGTTCTCGCGTGGTTCGGGAGCGTCCACGTCAGCCTTTGTTCTGACATGAAGATAGAACTCGTCCGTGGTTTCGCGGTAGTGAAGCGTCGCACCGGTTGTCTCGTAGTCGTCGGAAAAGAGGTACTCCGAATGGGGCGTCTCGCGTTCGTCGTCAGGCAACACGTAGTCGGCGGTGATTCGACCATCGACAGTCGAAAGGGACGCGTAGTCGTCGTGGAACGTCGCGCTCCGCTTGTCGTATTCGAGGAACGGCGACGAGAAGTACGGAAGACTCGCGGTTTTTCCACGTTTCCATTTTGCCACGACGGATTTCAACGCGTCTGCCGCGCGGCTTCGTGCTGCTTGAACGAGATTCGCGTGAAGGTCCGTTGCACGGCGAACGTCATCGTAGGTTCGGCTGTTGAGTTTGCCTTTGCTCGTTTCGACGTAGCCGTCGTCGTTTTGAGCGTTCAGAACGACGTAGTTGGCGGCCCATCGGAACTGTCGAATCGTCTCGTGAAGAAGGTCGGCGTCGCTTTCGGTCACTTCAAGTTTGACTTGAACAGTTCGCCTGACCTCCATACATCATATACAACGACTATGTTTATATAGGTTAATATACAATCGGGAGTCGTCCCGGCAGAAAACGGTAGTAGAGTAGTCAAGCGGACGCGCTTCCTCCCGCGCCTGAAGTCGCGGGTATCCGCGCTGTGGTATCTATGAAATGCGAAAGGGACGCTCCTCGAACGCACGTTCGTCGGAATGAGCGGGACGGTGCACCGACCGTTGCGGCGCAGACGCGATCAACACTCCTTCAGTAGTGCGTTCGCCGGGCGGAGAAGACGTTTCTTCCCGAATCGGGCGGCCGTTCGTACGCAGACCTCCGTATTTAGGCGCGGAGCCAGACCTTCGGATGGTTCTCACGGAGATGGTCGTGGTACCACTTCATCGCCTTCGGGTACGAAGACGAGATTATCTGTAAGCCGCAATGGTTACAACGCGCAGCAGGCATTGGCAGAGCCTTGAACGATGGGTTTATAACTGTTCCCATTTCCTTCGGTAAACGACTGTCGGCCGACGCTCGCGGCTCGCCGGTGTCGATACCGAGGACGTCCGCACCGGAAGGAGACCGCTTTCACGGACTCGGAACGGGAGAGTCGGCGTCCCGTGCGGCGTCACGAAGCCGTTCCTGTTCGGCGGCGTCCATCTCCTCGAAATCCCGTGCGGCGTCCACTATCATCGGGACGAGTTGCGGGTCTCCCGCGCTCGGTATCGAGGTCATCCCTTGCGAGAGCGCGTAGCGCAGACACGTTTCGATTTCGTCGGGGGTGTCGTATGGTCGGTACCACGTTTCGTACGGTCGTTCGTCTCTGGGGAGGTCTTCCGGCCACGGTTCCTCGGCGAAGGCTTTGATACACAGCGTTCCGAGGCCGCGTTCCTGGGCGAGGTCTAGCACCGACTGATAATCGTACTCGGGACCTTCCTTCGCGTCGAGCGTGTAGTTGAGCGGGAACATCACCGTCTCCAGTTCTGGGATGCGTTTTATCGCGGTCCGAATCACGCTTGGGTCGCCGTGGCTCGTGAGTCCGATATGGCCGATGAGTCCCTCCTCTTTCGCCTCTTCGAACGCGGCAAGCGCCCCTTCGTCGTGGCTCTGGGCCATCTCGGGACTGTAGTCGCCGGTAACGGTGTCGAGTTCGTCGTACCGGGTGAGCGCGTGGAACTGATACAGGTCGATGTAGTCGGTGTCAAGTCGCTCGAGCGAGCGGTGGAGTTCGCCCCACGCGCCGTAGTAGGTGCGTTCTTGGGTCTTACAGCCCAAGAATATCTCATCGCGATGTTCGGCGAGCTTCGGCGCGAGTTTCAACTCGGCGTCGCCGTACGTCGGCGCGACGTCGAAGTGGTTGACGCCAGCATCGAGGACGTCCTCGACCATCCGATTCGCTTCCGTCTGGTCGAGGAAGTCGAGCGCGATGGTGCCGAACGTGAGAATCGAACTCTCGTGGCCAGTTTCTCCGAGCAGTCGAGTTTCCATGGTGTATATCAACGAAGAACACACGTAAAGTGGTATCCCACGGTAACCGCGACCTGAACCGAGTGAGGTCCCGTCACCGGTCGAAGTGCGGAACGTCCTCCGGGTACCGTTCCTGGTTACGGTCGTAATACGCGGCGACGTAGGCGACGAAGAGGAATTTCGTTGCCATCGAGAGGCCCGTGAAAAACACGGTTCGCAAGGGGCGTCTTCGGTAGGCAGAATGGACCGCACACGCGGTTATTGGCCCGTTGATATAATTGAGGAGGTCCACCGCCCGTCGGCCGTCCTTGTGTCGGTAGTACATGCGCTCGCCGAGCACGACGCGCGTCATCCACGCATCGGCGTCCTCCGGCGGCGAGAAGAGGACCGGATTGACGGCGATGAACCCGAGCGCACCGAGGACGAGGCGAGGCCGACGCGCGTAAATCGCGTACATGAGAACCGGGAAGGAGAGAACGCGCGACCAGCCGCTACGCGGGTTCGCGTGGCGCTCCCAGAGGCCATTTCTGAAATCACGCAAGTACTCCGACCGTGTGGGAAGGATCCCGTCCGACTTGGATTCGAACATCTGCATGTTCACTTCGGGATTCGTCGGCTTCAGTGCTCATCACGGAGCCACCGGAACCAACGTCGATGTGATCGGAGGGCGGAATGTCACGGCCGCCATCACGACACGATGGCGAAATCGGGTGTGAACGTGCAGACTTGCACGCTCGTTTCGAGAATCGTACTGACGATTCGACACTTAGTCGGCTCGGGCGACAGGAGAAGGGCGTTCAGCGATAGTGAATATATTTGCTAGCTGTTTCAAAGCTATGTTCAACGAAGTTCTGTGATATCCCGGTAGCGCGCACAGCATAGCCATTCATCACCGTATTCATCAGAGGAAAACGATTTTATTCGTGCGTTTGGTGTTCGACTGTAATCCTATTAGTCGTGCCGAGAACGAGACCTGGCATGTCCTCTTCGAGGCGTTTGCCGCTCATCCCGGGAGCGATACCGGAGACCGTGACGGCACCGACGGCGCGACCGTCGTCGGTCAGAATCGCCGCCGCGACAGCGCGTCGGTCGGGTGCGAGTTCTCCCCTGTCGAAGGCGAGTCCCTGGTCGCGGACGGTCTGTAGTTCCTGAATCAACGACGCGCGAGTCGTCATCGTACGGTCCGTCGGTGCCGGTGTGTCCCCGTCGAGGAGCGAATCGAGACTCGGGGACCGACGATGGGCGAGGATGGCCTTTCCTGCGGCGCACGCGTACAGGGGAACCCGGCTCCCGTCCCGGAGCGCGGGGTCGACGTCGTCGCCCGCTCTGTAGATGAAAACGGCTTCGTCGTTCTCCGCGATGACGAGACTCGCCGTCTCACCGCTGGCGTTCGCGAGGCGATCTATCTCCGGTCGCGCGATTCGATACAGCGAGTCGGTGGCTCGGACGCCCGTCCCGAGTTCGAGGAACTGCAGGCCGAGACGGTAGCGTCCGTCCTCGTTGATGACGTATCCGAGCCGTTCGAGGGTAGCGAGATGGTTGTGAACGCTGCCTTTCGAGCGTCCGAGTCGGTCGGCGAGTTGGGTGACACCGGCCCGTTCGAGCGTCGCCAAGGAATCGATAATCTCGAACGTCGTCGCGGTGGCACCGACCGGATAGTTTGGCATAGTCGTGGATGTCGGTGGAGATACAAAAAGTTCGTTCATCGATAGTGAACAAATTGTTGTGATTGTTCATCAAGATAATCGCTTCGCTCGTACGGGTTCTAACGGCCTCAAGCGGCAGAATGTAGCGTTTATCGGGGTAGTGACGAAAGGACGACTGAAGCGACTCGTTCACCATCAATAAACACCATCAAGATGAGCATTTCTCCCTTATGCCCCCGTTCAGTCAAAATATATCGGTATTTTTGGCATATTTCGTTGGAATCCATACTCATACATAGATTTAACCAAAGAATTAAGGCTCCCTAATTTATGGTCTATAGTATCGTAGGCCATGACGAACGACAAACGCGGTACGAACCGACGAAACGTGTTGAAAGGAGCGGGTGTCGCAGGCGCAATCGCCCTCGCGGGATGTCTCGGCGATAGCGGCGGAAGCAGTGACAGCCAGAAGAAGGCCGATTCCATCGACGCTTGGAGCTGGGACGTCGCGGCGAAGTCCCTCGAACTGACCGCAAAATCGTACAAGAAAGACAACGATGCGACGGTCAACGTCAAGCAGATCGGTCGCTCCGATATGAAAGACAAGTACAAATCGAAGCTTCTCGCGGGGTCGGGTGCGCCCGCCGTCGCAACGATGGAGAGCGTCGACGCCGCCGCGTGGGTGGACACGGGCGGTCTTCGGGATATCTCGAACTGGCTCGAATCGGACCTGAAAGAAAAGTTCGTCTCCGGGAAGTGGGGACCGCTGACCAAGGACGGAAAGACGTACGCGCTCCCGTGGGACATCGGCCCCGTCGGGACGTTCTACAGAAAGGACGTCCTCGATAAGCACGACGTGAACCTCGATAGCGTCGAAACGTGGACGCAGTTCGTCGAGGAAGGGAAGAAACTCCCCGATGGCACCGCCATGCTCAACATTCCGTCGAACGACTACGACGGCCTCTGGCGGATGCAGTACCGCCAACTGGGCGGGCAGCCATTTACGAAAGACGGCAAAGTCGGGTTCAACAACGAAAAGAGCGTGCGCGTGGCACGCAACCTGAAACAGCTCCGTGACGCCGGCATCACGGACAACAAGGCGTCGTGGTCCAGTGCGTGGTTCTCCGCGTTCAAGAAGGGGTCTATCGCCTCACTCAACGCCGGGGCGTGGATGGAAGGGACGCTGAAGTCAGAACTCCCGGACACGTCCGGGAACTGGCGCGTGATGAAGCCGCCGGCCTTCGAGAAGGGAGGTCGCCGCGCGTCCAACTGGGGCGGGTCGAACCTCGTCATCGCCGATCAGGTCAGCGACGCGAAGGCCAACCGGGGATGGGATTACATGAAGTACACCCTCGGGAACAAGGAGCGACAGACCGAGATGTACCGGGAGTACGGCATCTTTCCGGCGTTCAAGCCCGCCTACGAGAGCGACGCATTCGACGAGGGCCACGAGTTCCTCGGCGGGCAGAGCGCCGGTCGCATGTTCGCCGAAATCGCCCCCAACATCCCCTCGTATCGGTACACGACCGATACCCCGGAGGTTACGAAGGCCATCAACACGCACTTCAAGACCATGATGAGTGGGAAGATATCACCGAAGAAGGCCGTCGAGAAGGCCGCGAAACAGGTCGCCGACCGCACCGACCGCAAGATGGCCTGAACGTTTCTTTGACACCACATGTCTCAAACAGATGAAATAGCGGCCAACCGACGCGGGTCCTTCCGCGACGAGTTCGTGGACGGGGTTCGGTGGCGACGACAGCGGCTCTCAGAGCGACTGCCGAAGCTGAAGGGAGTGCCGTACATCTTCCTGCTACCGTTTTTCGTGCTGTTCACGGTGTTCCTCGCGTTCCCCATCCTGTACACCATCTACCTCTCGTTCTTCGAGTTCGAGAGCGTCGGCGGGAGCGTACTCTTTACCGTTCCCGGTCTCGGTTTCAAGGTCACGTCGATAGCGAATCTGACGTTCGTCGGGTTCTCGAACTACGCGCGACTCCTCGGCGACGGCCAGTTCCACCAAGCGATGTACAACACCGTGTTCATCCTTCTGGTGCAGGTTCCGCTGATGATCGCCATCGCGTTGCTGTTGGCCGTGGCGCTCGACGCCTCGTTCGTCAAACTCCGGGGAATCTTCCGCACGACGCTCGCCCTGCCCGTTTCGGCGAACCTCGTCGCGTACGCGACGGTGTTTGTCCTGCTCATGCAACAACACGGACTCGTGAATTACCTGCTCGGTCTCGTCGGAATCGGTCCGATTCCGTGGTTTCAAAGCGCCTTCTGGTCGCGGATGACCGTCGTCGGGGCCGTCACGTGGCGGTGGACGGGGTACAACATGATAATCCTCCTCGCCGGACTGCAGAACGTCCCGAAGCAACTGTACGAGGCTGCCGAAATCGACGGTGCGAACCGGCTCCAGAAGTTCCGATACGTGACGCTTCCACAGCTTAAACCAGTGTTACTGTTCGTCGCCGTCACCTCGACCATCGGGACGTTCAAACTGTTTTCCGAACCTCTCATCGTGAGCGAGGCGGGCGCGTCGGCCGACGCCACGCGAACCATCGTCCAGTACATCTACGAGATGGCGTTCGTCCAGTTCCAACTCGGGTACGCTAGCGCCCTGACGTGGGTTCTCATCGCCGTCGTGAGCACGCTCTCAATAGTCCAGATAAAGGCCGTCGGCGACGGGGGTGACAGCGATGCGTAATCACCAGCGCGAGTTCGGCTGGAAGCTCGTCACGTACGCATTCCTCCTCGCCGGAGTGCTCGTCACAATCGTCCCGCTCTACTGGATCGTCGTGGCTTCGACGCTCAAAGAGCAGGCGTTTCTCGCCGCCGCGAGCGACCCACGGGTCATTCCGGGGTCGATATCACAGTTCATGCAGAACTTCCACGCGCTTCAGCAGCGGTCATCCACGGCGTTCCTCGGATACGAGGTCGGTTTCCTCGGAGCCGTCGGTAACAGCATTCTCGTGGGCGCCGTGTACACCGTGTTGTCGTTGGTCCTGTGTTCGATGGGCGGCTTCGCCTTCGCGAAATACGAGTTCAAGTACAAGGAGCCGATATTCTACACCATCCTTGCGACGCTCGTGTTGCCCATTCAGTTGCTCGTCATCCCGCTGTTTCTCCTGATGTCGCGCATCGGAATGACCAACACGTACTGGGCCATCATCCTGCCGTGGGCGGCCAACCCCCTCGGCATCTTTCTGATGCGACAGAACATGCGCTCGATTCCGGACGCGCTCCTCGAGTCCGCACGCATGGACGGGGCGACGGAGTTCCAAGTGTTCTATCGGGTCGCCCTGCCGACGATGAAGTCGTCGTTGGCGGCGCTCGCCATCGTCTTGTTCCTCTTCCAGTGGAACCTCTTTTTGTTCCCGCTGGTCATCCTGAGTCAGGACAAGTACACGATTCCCGTCGCCATCAGCGACCTCGTCGGCGCACAGCGCGTCTACTACGACCAAATAATGGTCGCCGCGGGACTCTCTATCGTCCCGATATTCATCCTCTTTCTCTTCCTCCAGAAGTACTTCGTTAGCGGAATCCTCGCCGGTTCAGTCAAGGAGTGACACGATATGGCAGCAATCAACATCGACGATTTACGGAAACAGTTCGAGCTCGACGACGGCGGCATTCTTACCGCTGTAGACGATGTGAATCTCACGGTCGAGGACGGGGAATTTCTCGTCCTCGTCGGTCCGTCGGGCTGTGGAAAAACGACGACCCTCCGGTGCGTCGCCGGACTCGAAGACGTCACGAGCGGACACATCCTGTTCGACGACGAGGACGTAACGGAACAGCGGGCGCGCGACCGGGACGTCGCGATGGTGTTCCAGAACTACGCGCTGTACCCGCACATGAACGTTCGCAAGAACCTCGGCTTCGGACTGAAACTATCGTCCGAGCGGACGTCGGCGGACATTCGCGAGCGCGTTAACGAGACGGCCGAGATGCTCGGCATCTCCGACCTCCTGGAGAAACACCCGCGGGATCTCTCGGGGGGACAACAACAACGCGTCGCGCTCGGTCGAGCTATCATCCGCGAACCCGAAGTGTTCCTGATGGACGAGCCGCTATCGAATCTCGACGCGAAGCTCCGGTCCGAGATGCGGACGGAACTCCAAGAACTGCAACACGACCTCGACGTAACGACGATGTACGTCACCCACGACCAGACGGAAGCGATGGCGATGGGCGACCGTATTGCCGTCATGAACGGCGGCCAACTCCAGCAGGTCGGCACCGCCGAGGAGGTGTACACCTCGCCGGCGAACGAGTTCGTCGCGAACTTCATCGGGTCGCCGAGCATCAACCTCTTCACCGCCGACGTCGCCGGTGCGACGTTGCACGGGCCGGGCGGATTCGAGCGCCAACTCGACGACTCGTCGTGGGTCGACGGATACGACCGCGTTCGGGTTGGTATCCGGCCCGAGGACATCAGCTTGGTCGAATCCGGCGGGAACGTCGCCGAGACGTCCGTAGTCGAACCGATGGGGAACGAGAACTTCCTGTACGCGACGCTCGGCGAGCGCGAACTGACGGCGCGCATCGAGAGCACACTGCGCCCCACGCCGGGTCAAACCATCCGGTTCACGTTCGACGAAGCGTCACTGTACCTCTTCGACCCGGAGACGGGCGAGGCGTTAAAGACGAAAACGTCCGAGACGACGGCAACGGTCGGCGACTACGCGCAAACGGAAGGGGAGTCGGCATGAGCGGCCGAATCGTCGACTACGAACTCTACGAGGTGCCGCCGCGGTGGTTGTTCCTCAGGGTGGAGACGAGCGACGGGGTGGTCGGCTGGGGCGAACCGGTGGTCGAGGGGCGGGCGCACACCGTCCGTGCCGCGGTCGAAGAACTGCTCGACACCTACCTCCTCGGAAAA
>NZ_MEIH01000113.1:0-8418 GCF_001723155.1 Haladaptatus sp. W1 | reverse complement strand
CGGACCTTGGCGGCGACCAACTGGGACGCGAGGTACGGGTCCTCGCTGAATCCCTCGTAGAATCGTCCCCAGCGCGGGTCGCGCTGGAGGTCGGCGACAGGCGAGAAGTTCCAGTGCGTGCCCGTGACGCGCATCGTCCGACTCGTTATCGACGCCATCTCCTCGGCGGCGTCCGCGTCCCACGCCGCGCCGACGCCGTGGTTGTGCGGGAAGATGGTCGCGCCCTGAATGTTGTTGTTGCCGTGAACCGAATCGATGCCGTAGACGAAGGGGACGCCGAGACGGGTGTCCTCGACCATCGCCTTCTGGCGCACGTTGCTTTCAAGCGCCACTTCCTTCGGGTCGAACGACGGAAGATACATGAGCGACCCGGGCTTGTATTTGCGGAGCGCTTCCGCCGGATTCTCCGACGGAATCTCGCTGGCGGCCATCTGCGTCATCTGTCCCACCTTCTCTTCGAGCGTCATCTTGTCGACGAGGTTCGTCACCCGGTCGCTGGGCGCGGTCCGACCGGTGGCAACCGCCGATTCACCGATGTACCCCGCGAGGGCCGCTGCCAATGCGATTCCTCCGGAATGCTGCATGAAATCCCGCCGCGACGAACCATTTGTGGTATCCTTTCGCATGCTCCGAAACCTGAGAAAGGTGAGTGGATAAAATTTTTTCTCTACAAAATATTAATTTCCCATGATTAGATGGATTTTTTGAACAATACCGACTAATCACCACCACACTCGATAAAATGGAGACTACCGATGCCACCCGAAAATCGCTATCGAGGGTGAGCGCGGCCGATTCAGGTCACTCGATTTCGAGCGTGCCGTCCGTGTCGTCTTGCCCTTCCTTCCATTCGAGTTCGAACTCGACGCTGAGTTCGTTTCGGCCGGAGGCCGAACTCTCCCGTTCGGCCTTCACTTCGAACGACGGGCGACTCGGCGGGTCGAGCGTCACCGATTGACCGCCCGCGGTCAACGTGATGGCTTCCCCGCCGTCGAGTTTGTCCGCGACGGTTCGGAGATAGTCGGCGATGTCGCTGCGGCTCTGTGTTTCCTCGGTTTCGAACAGAACTTCTTCTGGCATGGTACTAGAAACGACGCGGACGGTCATAAGTCCAATCCCCCGAACCACATCGTGTGCGACCTCCGAAACTGTCGGAACCGATATCCTTATGGCGAACAGACACATCGGCGATATTGACGATGCACGAGTTGACGGGATTTCAGCGGGACATACTGTACGTAATCGCCGGACACGGCGAACCGCACGGGCTTGCGATTCAGGAGGACCTCGAAGAGTACTACGAGACGGAGGTACACCACGGACGTCTCTACCCGAACCTCGACACGCTCGTCGAGAACGGACTCGTCGAGAAAGGGAAACGCGACAAGCGAACGAACTACTACGCCCTGACCGAGCGCGGCCGGGAACACATCGAAGCGCGCCGCAAGTGGGAAGCGCGGTTCATCGACTAAGCACCGTCGGTCTACCAGTCGGCGTCGTCGCTCTCACCCGGTGTCGGCGGTTGGACGGCCATCCCGTCGGCGGTCACTGACGAGTCGGGGTCCGTCGGTGAATCCGTTTCTTTCGATTCCGCGGAATCGTGCGGCGGTTCCGGAAACTCCTCCCCGTTACGGAGATACGTCGGGTCCACCGCCCACGGCTGAATGGGGCTTCCGGTGATGAGTTCCGGGAGGACGATTTTCACGAAGTGGACGACGAGCACGAGTATCATCGGTCCGAGGAAGATGCCGTACCACCCGAACAGCAGCGGACCGAAGATGTACGCGAGCATCACCATCCCCACGTGCAAGTTACGCCCCGAAACGTACGGTCGCAACACGAGGTCAGGGATGGTGTCCACGATGACGAACGAGACGAGCGCGAACACGGCCGGGAACCAGAGAAGGCCCGGGTCGCGGGCCATCAACGCCTCCGCGCCGATGACGCCGGTCACCGGGAAGTAGACGAGTTTCATCCCGACGACCGGAATCAGGCTGGCGACGCCCGTCAACAACCCGACGACGGTCGGGTACGGAATTCCTATTCCGGGCGGGGCCGCCATATCGAGGAGGTTGTAGGAGATAGCCCCGATGGTCCCCGTCATGAAGGCGTTGAGGATGTTGCCGAAGAAGATGCTGTTGAAGTCCGAATCGACGCGCTGGACGTACGCTTCGAGGACGCCGCCGGTGTCCGCGAAGGTCCGATGAAACCACCGCGAGAGTTTGTGGTCGTCACGAAGCAGATAGAACGCGATGGCGATCATCACGAACAGATGCAGGGCGGCGTTCCCGACGAAGGCGAGGTATTTGTACGTCGAACCGAACGCCTGCTCGATGAGCTTCGTGTTGTCCGCGTTTTCGAGGAGTTGTTCGGGATTCTGGGCGAGCCTGGAGATGTCCCCGTACTGCTGTACCGGTTGGGGAAGCGCGCCGAGATTGGCCGTCCGCGCGACCGTCGTCAGTTCGTGAAACGCGATGATGAGGGTGTACGCGACGAGCAAAATCGCGGGGAGGGCGAGCACGAGTAACGCGACAGCGGCGGCGAGACTCCGCGGGCGAATCCGTCGCTGGAGCCGCCGATACACCGGCCGCGTCGCGTAGTAGAGAAACAGACCGAATACAAACGTCCCGATGAACGAGTAGATGACGAACAGCGCCGCGAGGCCGAGCATCCCACCACCGGCCCACCACGCCGCACGGGACTTGTCAATGTTCCATCCGGAGACCATACAACAGAAGTTTGCGGGCCGGGCTTAAAGATTTCGCGCCCGAAACGGAGATAGCAACAACCCTTTTAACCGACTACCGGCGTAGTACGGGGAGTGTCCGGATTCGAAACCTTGGTCGCGTCGGCTACGTTGGACAGCGATGTCGTCCGTATCGCGCTCGCCGGAGCGCTCGGTCTCTTCCTCGGGTTGGAGCGCGAATGGTCCCAGAAGTCCGCCGGGATTCGGACGTTCACGCTCATCAGCCTCCTCGGCGCGGCGTTCACTATCATTAATAAAGACGTGTTGCTCGCGCTCGGCGGCTTGCTCGTCATCGTCCAAGGGATTCTGCTCGCGGTACAGGGATTGATGGACGACGACGAGGACACCGGCCTGTCGCTCACAACGTCGGTCTCGATGCTCGTTACGTTCGGCGTCGGCGTGCTGGTCGCGGAAGGCTACATCCTCGTCGGCGTCACCGTCGCCGTCGTCTCGTCGCTCCTGCTCGTGTTGAAGCGCGAGCTCCACTCGTTCGCGTGGGGGATGTCACGCGAGGAACTCCGCTCCGCCGCGGAGTTCGCCATCCTCGCGTTCGTTATCTACCCGCTCCTCCCGCCCGGCGAAGTCGGGGTCGGCGGCGTCACGTTGAGCCCCCGTCTCATCTGGTTGATGGTCGTCACCGTCGCCGGTATCGGCATCGCGAACTACGCAGTCGTCGAGACGTACGGCGGTCGCGGGATTGCGGTCACCGGCTTTTTCGGCGGGTTGGCGTCCTCGACGGCGGTGGTCGGCACCATGCTCGACCACGTTCGCCAGCGACCCGAAGCGGCCACCTATGGCGTGGCCGCCATCCTCCTCGCCGACGCCGCGATGGCGCTCCGAAACCTCGTCATCGCGCTGGCGTTCACCCTCGGCAATCCCGACAAGACGCTTTACGGTGCCATCTTCCCGCTCGGCACCATCATCGTCGGCAGCGTCGCCATCGCGGCCTACACGGCCGACTGGTCGCAGGAGATGGACATCGACTTGGAAAGCCCGTTCTCGCTGAGAAACGCGCTCGGGTTCGGCGCCATCTTCCTGCTCGTCGTGGTCGGCGGCGCAGTGGCGAAAAGCCAGTTCGGACAGGCCGGATTCTACCTCACCGCGCTCCTCTCCGGACTCGTGTCGAGCGCGGGCGTGACCGCCTCCGCGGTAACGCTCTACAGCGGCGGGAACCTGAGCCAGCAGACCGCCGTCTTCGGCATCCTGCTGGCGACCGCATCGAGCATCCTCGTCAAGGCGGCGCTGACCATCTCCGCACCGAACCGGACGTTCGCCTACCGAATCGCCGTCTGGAGTACGGTGCTGCTCGCCGGGGCGGGGGTCGCCGCTATCGCCGCTGTCGTGTGAGGGCACACAACGAACTTTTTAAAATGGGGCTATCCGTACCCGCTACATGGACCGAGAAACGGCCGAGCCACGGGTTCGGGACATGCCGGGCCAAAAAGCACGAGAATGGGCAGACTACCATCACCAGTTCGCCGCCCCGACGACGTACGTCTACGATTTTGTCTGGGATTTGACCGAAGACGCTGAAGGGCCGTTCTGTACCGACGTGGACGGGAACGTCCTCCTCGATTTTACCAGCCACGTCGCGGCCGCGCCGCTGGGGTACAACAACCCCAAAATCATGGACAAACTCGACGAGTTCCCGCTCCCCGACCCGACGAAAATCGCCGGGCAGGACTTCTACGCCGCGGGCGGGTGGCCGCCGGAGGACCCCGAGTTCCCCGGACCGACGCAACTGATGGAGCGACTCGTCGATGTGACGAGTCACTACGACATGGACACCGTGTTCCTGTCGAACTCCGGCGCGGAAGCCGTCGAGAACGCCATCAAAATCAGCTACAACCGCGGCGGCCACCGCGCGTTCAACTTCGACGGCGCGTTCCACGGGCGGACGCTCGGCGCGCTCTCGCTCAACCGCTCGAAAGTCGCCCACCGCAAGGGCTACCCCGAGATTCCGGGCATCGTGAGCGTTCCGTACTGTTCCTGTGAGGGAGAGTGTGAGTGTGGCTGGAAGACGAACGGACCGGGCGGCAACGTCATCGCCGACAAACTCGACCCCGGCCAAGGCGTCATCGACCCCGAAGAGGTCTCCTACATCATCCTCGAACCCGTGCAGGGAGAGGGCGGCTACCGCGTCCCGAACGACGAGTTCATCCGCGACATCGCCGAGATTCAGGACACCTACGACATCAACGTTATCGCCGACGAGATTCAGTCCGGCATGGGTCGGACGGGCGAGATGTGGGCGGTCGACCACCTCGACCTCGAACCCGACGTCATCACCAGCGCGAAGGCGCTCCGCGTCGGCGCGACCATCTCGCGTTCGGACGTGTTCCCCGAGGAGAAGGGCCGACTCTCCTCCACGTGGGGTGCTGGCGACGTGCTCTCGTCGCTCCAAGGAGCGCTCACCATCGACGCGATTCACGAACACGACCTGCTCGCCAACGCCGAGGAGCGCGGCCGACAAACGCGCGAACTCATCGCCGACGCCGCGCCGGAATCCGTGGTCGACGTGCGCGGCCGAGGCCTGATGCTCGCCATCGAGTTCGACACGAAGGACCGACGCGAAGCGGTCGTCGACGCCGCGCTCTCGCGCGGCCTCCTCACGCTCGGCTGTGGCTACAAGACGCTCCGTCTCCTCCCGCCGCTCGACGTGACCGAGCGCGAAATCACTCTCGGTGTCAACATCCTACTCGACGCCATCGAGGACGTCGCGTAACGCTATGTCCGTCCGTGACGTTTCTCCCGTATGAGCGTCATGGCAGACCTGTCGATTTCGGGTGAGGAGTTCGTTCTCGGAACCGCCCTGCACACTCACGCCGACGTTCACGTCGAACTGGAGCGCGTCGTCCCGTCTTCCCAACAGGTGCTCCCGTTTTTCTGGGCTATCGGGACCGATTTCGAGACGTTCGAGCGAGACGTGCGTGGCAACCCGAACGTTCAATCGCTCGTGGCGTTGGACAGGATAGAGGGGCGCGTCCTCTACCGGGCCGAATGGAGCGAGGAAGTCGAGAGTTTCATCCACGGCATCGCGGCGGTCGGTGCGACCATCCTCGAAGCCACCGGCAATCGAGTCTGGCGGTTCCGACTTCGGTTCCACGACCACGCCGCACTGTCGGAGTTCCACGACTACTGCGTGGCTCACGACATCCGTTACACGCTGGACCGGGTCGCGACGGATATCGCGGTCGAACGGGAAGAGTTCGGGCTGACGCAGGAGCAACGCGAGACGCTCGTGTTGGCCATCGAAGAGGGATACTTCGACGTCCCCCGCGGCGTGACGCTGACCGAACTCGCCGCAGAACTCGGCGTCACACAACAGTCGGTCTCGGAACGCGTTCGGCGCGGAACCGGAACCGTGCTCGAAGCGGTGCTCCTCGAAGCGGACGAGAATCGATAACGAACCACGTAAAAGAGGGCTGTAATAACAGGCAGTTCTCTATTTGTCACCCCACACTTTCGACCAGACGATGGCAGAAGCGCCAAACGACCGACGACGGACCGAGGCCACAGCGTCAGTAAATCGTCCGACGACCGTCAGCGATACGGTGGAGTCCCTCGGACTGGGAGTCCTCCTTCACATCCCACCGGAGATACACGACGTGTTGGCGGCCGAACCGCGACAGGAAATCGTCGGGTACCTGTACCGAATCGAACGGGAAGTGGCCATCGGGGAACTGGCCGACTACCTCGCCGCGGCCGATAGCGAGTTCGACCGTCAGCGCATGAAAACGAACCTCTATCACACGCACCTCCCAAAACTCGACACGGCCGAATTTATCCGGTGGAACCGTGAGAGCGGGACGGTTCGGCTCGTCCGTTAAAACTGATAGCGGCGCTCGTCGTCTCGCTGGGGGAACTGATCTGCACCCGTCATTTCTTCGAACGTCATCCCCGAGAGATATTCGTCGTACGTGACGTCGTACGCGCTTCGGAGGTGGAAATCGAGGTTCCCCGTCTCCACCGTCGTCTGAAACAGCATGTGTATCGCACGGCGGACTATCTCCTCGGGGTCGTCGGTGTCGAACGCGGTCCCGAGCATGGCGAGTTCGTTGCGCGTTTCGCGGTCGAGCGAGACGGAAAATTCCTCGTCGAGCGACGAATAGGCGGTTTGCACGTCGTCCGTCAGGTCGTCCAGACTCATTGCCGTGAGGTTGGTCGGGAGTCGGATACGGCTTTCGTTCTAGAAGCGCTCCTCACAGAGCCGACAGACGTCCCTGCTGGCGAAATTGCGGGCGTCACAGTGCGGACAGATGATGTAGTGATACGACTGGGGACTCGACTCGCGCGCCGACCGTTTCCCCCGACTCTCTTGGAGCGACATTCCCATCCCGGCGAGCATGAACGTCCCACCTATGGCGACCCACACGGACGGACCGCGGGCGAACACGAGCGGTGCCACCGGAACGACGATGATGGCAACACCGATGAGGAAAAGCGTGGAGGGCCGTACGTGCATCTTGCGGAGATTACGACGACCGTGCAATAAGCCTTCAGATTACACTCCGCTGTGCCAAATATTGTCGTGAACCGCACGATGACGGGGGGCAGTTCACGTTCCGAAAACCGCTAGCGTAAAACGCCTCCGTCCGAAACCGCCACTGATGACCGACACGGCGTGGTCGATTCCCGACATCGACGTGGTGCGCGACGCCCTCGTTTCGTGGTACGAGTCCGACCATCGGACGTTCCCGTGGCGCGAGACGGACGACCCCTACGCCATCCTCGTCTCCGAGGTGATGAGCCAACAGACGCAACTCGGCCGCGTGGTCACGGCGTGGGAGGCGTTCCTCGACCGCTGGCCGACCACCGCCGACCTCGCGGACGCGGACCGCTCCGCAGTCGTGGGATTCTGGACGACTCACAGTTTGGGCTACAACAACCGCGCGAAGTACCTCCACGAGGCGGCGAACCAAGTCGTCTCCGAGTACGACGGCGCGTTTCCCGAGACGCCTGACGAACTCCAGAACCTGCAGGGCGTCGGACCATACACCGCGAACGCCGTCGCCTCGTTCGCGTTCAACAACGGGGACGCCGTGGTCGATACCAACGTCAAGCGCGTCCTCTACCGTGCCTTCGACGTACCCGACGACGATGCCGCCTTCGAGGAGGCCGCGAGCGAACTCATGCCCGACGGGAAATCGCGCGTCTGGAACAACGCCATCATGGAACTCGGCGGGGTGGCGTGCGAGAAGACGCCCTCCTGTGACACCGCGGGATGCCCGTGGCGCGAGTGGTGTCACGCCTACGAGACGGGGGATTTCACCGCCCCGGACGTCCTCACGCAACCCAAATTCGAAGGCTCGCGGCGGCAGATGCGCGGCCGCGTCGTCTCGATTCTGAAGGAGTACGACGAACTCCCGCTCTCGAAACTCGGCCCCCGGGTCCGCATCGACTACGGCGGCGACTACGGCGAGGAGTGGCTCCGAGAGCTGTGTTCGGATTTGGAGGACGACGGGCTGGTGGCGGTCGAGGAGCGAGGCGAGTGGGTCGCGCGACTCAGACGGTAGGGTCGCGCTTCTCGATGATTTCTCGGAGAACGGATTCGGCGTCCCGAAACGTCGCTTCGTCCTCGAATTGCAACCGCTCCGGCGGGTCGTAGACCAGCGACATCGCGCTCATCAGCGCCCGTCCGACCGCCCCCGGAATCGGGTCCGGTTGCCACG